>JAGCZK010000064.1 GCA_017960065.1 Paludibacteraceae bacterium | reverse complement strand
GTAGCCGTAGTCTTCGACGGGCGGGTTCATTCCGGGCTCGACCGGCAGGTTGTTGAACCGCAGCACCACGATGAAGAAGACGACCGCCACAAAGCCCAACACCAGCAGCAGTCCGTTCATGCCCTCGCGGTAAAGCATCAGCAAAAACGACACAAAGACGAGGGCCGATCCGGTTTCGCTCTGCGCCACAATGATGGCCATCGGCACCATGATCATGGCGGCCATCGTCAGGATGTCGCGCATCTTGTGCATGTCAAACTCAAAACGGCTCATATAGCGCGCCAGGCACAAGGCGGTGGCATATTTGGCAAACTCGGCGGGCTGGATGCTGAAGGCCCCGATTTTGATCCAGGAGTGCGAGCCCTTGATGTCGGGCGATATGAAGATGGTGAGGATTAACAGTAGGATCATCCCCCCGTAAAACAGGTAGGCGATGTTGCTGTAGAACTTACTGTCGATGAGCAGCACCATCACCCCCAGCGCCAGGGCGCACGAAATCCAGATCAGCTGCATGCCGTGGCGCATCGTAAAGTCGAACACCGCCGGATGCTCAAAGTCGTAGCAGGCCGCATAAATGGTAAACCACCCGGCAATGACCATTAGCAGGTAGATGACGATGGTAAACCAGTCGAGCTGTTTGACAAGATTTGATCTGCGCTCCATTGTTATTCTTGATATAGTTTGGCTTCCAACATGCGTTGCTCAAGGTATTCGCGCTTGGGCGAAATCGAGCCCTTGAGGTATTTCTCAATCATCAGACTGGCGATAGGAACCGCCCAGGTGGCTCCGAAGCCGGCGTTTTCGACATAGACCGCAATGGCGATTTTCGGATCGTCTTTGGGGGCGAAGGCGATGAAAATGGAGTGGTCCTTGCCGTGCGGGTTCTGCGCCGTACCGGTCTTGCCGCAAAACGGGATGCTGTCGATCTGGCCGATACGCGCCGTACCCATCGACACCGCCCGGGCCATGCCCTCCTGCACCACGTCGAAGTATTTGGGGTCGATGGTCGAATAGTGCTTGGTGCGGTACTTGATATCGATGCTGTCGCCCTCCACCGCCTTGAGGATGTGAGGGGTATAGTAATAGCCCTTGTTGGCGATGACCGCCGCCAGGTTGGCCGTTTGCAGCGGCGTGGCCAGAATCTCGCCCTGACCGATGGAAATGGAGATGATGGTCGAAGAGCGCCAGTAGCCTTTGCCGTAGATACGGTCGTACATTTCGCTGGTCGGTATCTGACCGCCCTTTTCGTTGGGGAAATCGACATCGAGCTTGCTACCGAATCCCAGCGAGCAGACGTGGCCGCGCCAGGCGTTGTAGGCCGAATCGACCGACCCGTATTTCGACAGGTGTCCGTCGAGCAGGTTGCGCAGACAATAGCAATAGTAGGCGTTGCACGAGTGCTGGATGGACGACGGCAAGTCGAGGGGCGAGTAGTGCGAGTGGCAGCCCAACTTGCGGCTGCGTGTGTAGTAGTAGCCCTGATAACAGGGGAAGGAGGTCGATGGGTTGATAATCTCTTCCTGCTGCATGGCCAGCGCCTGCACCAGTTTGAAGGTGGATCCCGGCGGGTACTGGGCCATCATCGGGCGGTCGAATAGCGGTTTGTGGGGGTCGGCCAGCAGCTCGGCATAGTTTTTCGAACGTTTGCGGCCCACGAGCAAGGAGGGGTCGTACGACGGGCTGGACACGAGGGCCAGAATTTCGCCGGAGGCCGGTTCGATGGCCACAATGCTGCCCAACTTGCCTTCCATCAGCTTTTCGCCGTAGGCTTGCAGATCGATGTCGAGACCCACGGTCACGTTTTTGCCGGCCACCGGCTCCACGTCGCGCTCGCCCCCGCGGTAACGGCCTTTGATACGCCCGTGCACGTCGCGCAACAGGATTTCGACCCCTTTCTGGCCGCGCAACTGCTCCTCGTAAGTTTTTTCGATACCCGACTGCCCCTTGTAGTCGCCACTTTTGTAATAGGGGTCTTCCTCCATCTGTGCGCGACTCACCTCACCAATCGAACCGATGGCATGGGCGCCGTGCGGCACCGCATATTCGCGGAGCACACGCTGCTGCACAAAGGTGCCCGAATAGCGGTACAAGTGCTCTTGCAGCCGGCCGTATTCCTCGCCCGAAAGCTGCGACATGAACACTTGCGGCGTATAGCGCGAGTAAGAGGGGTTCTTGGAGCGGTCTTTGATTTCGGCAATCCGCTGGTCAAACTCGGCCCGCGTAATGCCCATGGTGTTGCAAAACGACAGGGTGTCGAAATCGTGCATCTCACGCATGATGAGCATGATGTCGTACACCGGCTGGTTCGACACGATGAGCTTGCCGTTGCGGTCGTAAATCAGTCCGCGCGAAGGATAGATGGTTTTGTGCAAAAAGGCGTTGCTGTCGGCCGAGTCCTTGAAGGAGGTGTCGATAATCTGCAAATAAAACAACCGCAACACAAACACAGCGGCTACAAACAGCACAAAGGCAATGACCCCGTGGCTTCTTTGTTTGTAATCCTGCTTGTGGAGACTCCGTGCCATCTTTTATCTACGGATAAATTCGTAACACAACACCAGCACAAAGGTCAGCACGGTGTTGCACAAAATACGCAGCAGCACAATCCAGAAGTTCTGGAGGCTGAAGGCCTCGAGCAAAAACAGGCAGGTGTGGTGCAAAAAGATAATGCCGATGGCATATTTGCAGTAGTTGATCAGACCGAAGACCCGCACCGAAGGGCTGGCGCCGGCGTAGTCGATGTGAAACAGGCCGTCGATCCAGTAGCCGCGCAAAAAGGTGACCAACACACAGGCAAAGGCATGAATGCCCCAGGTGTTGCTGAAGATGTCGATGGTCAGGCCCAGCAAAAAGGCCAGCACCAGCATCAGGTGGCGCGACATGCCCACCGGCAGGTTGAGCAGGAAAATGAGGTACACAAACGGACTGATAAAGCCCAAGTAGTGGAAGTTTCCGAACAGGAAGACCTGTAACAGAACCAGTACCACAAATTGTATGCCGTATTTTAACACCGAATGGCCCATATCCCTTATTTTTCCACTTGTTGTTCGAGCGACACCATCTCCGCGCGATGGTCATACGAAATGATGTTGACGTAGGTCAGCTTGCGGAAGTCGGTGGCGAGTTCTATCTCTATGTCGTAAAAGTTGTCGGAGGGTTTGAGGTCGAAATCCTTGACCGTTCCGACGGCAATCCCTTCCGGGAAAATCGAAGAAAATCCGCTGGTGATGACCTTTTCGCCCGCCTGCACTTCGGCATGGCGCGGAATCTCGATCAAATCGCCCTTGCGCGGGTCGAGGCCGTTCCAGACCAGCGAACCGAAATTGCGGCATTTTTCGAGGCGGCAGCTGATGCGCGAGTTGGGGTTCAGCATCGACAGCACCACGCAATACCGGTCGGAGGCCTGCATGACAATGCCCACCACCCCGTCGGCACTGACCACGCCCATGTCGGGACGCACGCCGTCGCGCAGGCCCTTGTTGAGGGTCAGGTAATTTTGGTAGTGGTTGACCGAGTTGTTGATGACCTTGGCGGGAATGTAGTGGTACTGCTCTTCGACCGGTACCACGGTGTCGGCCTTCGCGGCCTTGGGCACCTGCGACGAAAGGGCGGCCAGCTGCTTGCGGAGGTTTTGGTTCTCATTCTTGAGGCGGGTGTTCTCGACCGAAAGTTTTTCGTTTTTGCCGTACAGGCCGAAGTATTCGGTGACCCCGCTGGTGGCATGGTACAGCCCCCCCGTCACCACGTTGGAAGAGTTCATGAAGACCGACAGGTGGTAATTGTTGTAATTGACCATCAAGGCGATTGCGATGACCTCCAACACGATGAACAGCATCAAGGCGCTGAACCGCTGAAAGAAACGAATGAGATTCTCCATAAAAAGACAATCGTTTCTGAAGAATGCCCTCAGAAACGATTGGTGATATTAACGCATTAAGAACGAATAATTGTCCACATTCTTCAGGGCGATACCCGTACCGCGGGCCACCGCGTGCAAAGGATCGTCGGCGATGTGGAACGGAATGTTCATCTTGTCGGAGAAACGCTTGGCCAAGCCTCTCAGCAAGGCACCGCCACCGGTCAGGTAAATACCGTTGCGCACGATGTCGGCGTACAACTCGGGAGGCGTCTGCTCCAAGGCGCTCAGGATGGCCGTTTCCATTTTCGAAATCGACTTGTCGAGGCAGTGGGCGATTTCCTGATACGAAACCGGCACTTCCATCGGCAGGGCCGTCATACGGTTCGGGCCGTGAACGATGTAATCTTCGGGGGCCTCTTCCTCGTCCAGTTCGGTCAGGGCGCTGCCCACGTTGATTTTGATGGTTTCGGCCGTACGTTCGCCCACTTTGATGTTGTGCATGCGGCCCATGTACTCCTGGATATCGGCCGTCAGGTCGTCACCGGCGATACGGATCGAACGGTTGCAGACCAGACCACCCAAGGAGATGACGGCGATTTCGGTCGTACCGCCACCTATATCGACAATCATGTTGCCTTCGGGGGCTTCGACATCGAGGCCGATACCCATGGCAGCCGCCATCGGTTCGTAAATCATGTACACCTCACGGCCGCCGGCGCGTTCCGACGAGTCGCGCACGGCACGACGTTCCACCTCGGTACTGCCCGAAGGAATGCAAATCACCATTTTGAGCGAAGGCGAAAAGAACGTCTTTTCGCTAATCATCTGAATCATGCCGCGAATCATCCATTCGGCGGCCTTGAAGTCGGCAATCACACCGTCGCGCAGGGGGCGTACGGTACGGATGTTGTCGTGCTCCTTGCCCTGCATTTGGCGTGCCTTTTCGCCAATGGCTACCAGTTGGTCGGCTCTCCAGTCGAGCGCCACAATCGACGGCTCGTCGAGCACGATCTTACCGTTTTGGATGATGATCGTATTGGCCGTACCCAAATCGACGGCTATCTCTTGTTTGAACGAAAAATATCCCATAGTTCTAACTTATTGGTTTTTAGTGTTTAAAATGACGAATGCCCGTCGTTACCATCGCCACCCCGTTTTTGTTGCAGAAGTCAACCGACTCTCCGTCGCGGATCGAACCTCCCGGATGTACCACGGCGGTAATACCGGCCTTGTGGGCGATTTCGACACAGTCGGGGAAGGGGAAGAAGGCATCGGAAGCCATCACGGCGTCTTTCAAATCCATTTCGAACGTATGCGCTTTTTCGATGGCCTGTTTGAGGGCATCGACATGCGAGGTTTGGCCCACGCCGCTGGCGCAGAGCTGTTTGTTCTTGGCCAGCACGATGGAGTTGGATTTGGAATGTTTGACAATGATATTGGCGAAAATCAGGTCTTCGATTTGAGCCGGAGTGGCTTTTTTGTCGGTCACCGGCGTAAAGTCGGCGGCGCGCTCCACATTGAGGTCGCGGTCTTGCACCAGCACGCCGTTGAGCAGGGTGCGGCACTGCCAAGTGGTTTGGATACCGCATTTCTGCACCAAGATGATGCGGTTCTTCTTTTGCTCGAGAATTTCGAGGGCCTTGGCGCTGTACTCGGGAGCGATGATGACTTCGAAGAAGATCTTGTTAATTTCTTCGGCGGCAGCCTCATCGACCGGAGCATTGGTCACCAACACACCGCCAAAGGCCGAAACCGGGTCGCCGGCCAAGGCGTCTTTCCAAGCCTGGAGTACGGTCGGGCGCGAAGCCAGGCCACAGGCGTTGTTGTGCTTGAGGATGGCGAAGGTGGTTTCGTTGAAGTCGCCGATCAGGTTGACGGCGGCATCGATGTCGATCAGGTTGTTGTACGAGATTTCCTTGCCGTGAAGTTGGTCGAACATTTCGTCGAACTTGCCGAAGAACTGGCCTTTCTGGTGCGGGTTTTCGCCGTAACGCAAGGCTTTGGGGTTGTTTTGCGTCAGGCGGAAGCCGCTCTTGGTGTCGGCGTCGAACCAGTTGAAGATGGCCGAGTCGTACCACGACGAAACGGCAAAGGCCTCTTTGGCGAAGAAGCGGCGCTCTTCCAACGAGCTCTGGGCGCCGTTTTTCTCGAGCATCTCCCACAAGGGGGCGTACTGGTCTTGCGATGCGACGATCACGACGTCGGCAAAGTTTTTGGCGGCGGCGCGGATGAGCGAGATACCGCCTATGTCGATTTTTTCAATGATGTCTTGGGGAGCGGCGCCACTGGCAACAGTCTTCTCAAAGGGATACAGGTCCACAATCACCAGGTCGATTTCGGGAATTTCGTACTGCGCCATCTGGTCGCGGTCGCCGGCATTGGAGCGACGGCCCAGAATGCCGCCAAACACTTTCGGATGGAGCGTTTTGACACGGCCGCCCAAAATCGAGGGGTAACCGGTCAGATCTTCAACGGCCTTGCAAGGCACGCCGAGCGATTCTACAAAAGTTTGGGTGCCTCCGGTCGAGAGAATTTCGACGCCTTCGGCATGCAGTTTCAAAATGATTTTGTCGAGATTTTCCTTGTGAAATACCGACACAAGGGCGGTTTTGATTTTCTTTTGCTCCATGGATGAATATTGCTGGTTATATTAAGCTCTGCAAAATTACGAAAATCGTTTGATATACAAAGTATTGAGCGGCCGATTTTTTCGTGCTGTCGAAAAAAAAGGCGCGGGGCGGATTCCGCCGCGCCGGCTACCGCCGCTGATACGACACAAAACAGTAGGCGAAACGGTTTTTTTCGTCGGGCTCGAAGGGCTCGACCTGCACCGCTGTCCAACAGTTGTCGTCGATTTCGTGGAAGAAGGCGTCGGCCTCGAAACGGGCCTCGATGTGCGTGATTTCGAGCCGGTCGGCCAAGGGCATCGCATCGGCATACACCGACGCCCCGCCAATGACGAACACCTGCTCGTCGGCCGCACAGAGCGCCAGCGCCTCTTGGAGCGAAGCCGCGGTTTCGCAACCCGCAAACACCGCATCGGCCTTGCGTGTCAGCACGATGTTGCGCCGCTCGGGCAATGCGCCCTTTGGCAGCGACTCAAAGGTTTTGCGCCCCATAATCACCGTGTGCCCCACGGTAAGCGACTTAAAATGCTTCATATCGGCCGGCAGATGGCAGAGCAGCCGGTTGTTGTAACCGATACCCAAATGCTCATCGACCGCCGCAATCAAACAAACCTGTGCCATAGTGTCATCAACTTATACCGCCACCACTCCCTTGATATGCGGATGGGGGTCGTAGCCGGTCAGGGTGAAATCCTCGTATTTGAAATCGAAAATGCTCTTGACCTCGGGATTGAGCTGCATCTGGGGCAGCGGTCGCGGGTCGCGCGAGAGCTGCTCGCGCACCTGGTCGAGGTGGTTGAGGTAGATGTGCGCATCGCCCAGCGTGTGCACAAAATCGCCCTCCTTCAAGCCGCAAACCTGCGCCATCATCTTGAGCAGCAGGGCATAAGAGGCAATGTTGAACGGAACGCCCAAGAAGATGTCGGCACTGCGCTGGTAGAGCTGCAGGCTCAATTTGCCGTCGGCCACATAAAACTGGAAAAACGCATGGCAGGGCGGCAGGTTCATGTTGTCGAGATCGGCCACGTTCCACGAACTGACGATAATGCGGCGCGAATCCGGATTGTTTTTGATGGTGTTGACCGCCTCGGCGATCTGGTCGATGTGGCCGCCCTTGTAATCGGGCCAGCTGCGCCACTGGTAGCCGTAGATGTGCCCCAGACTGCCGTCGGGGTCGGCCCACTCGTTCCAGATGCGTACGCCATTGTCTTGCAGGTATTTGACATTGGTGTCGCCGGCCAAAAACCACAGCAACTCGTAGATGATGGATTTGAGGTGCAGCTTTTTGGTGGTCAGCAGCGGAAATCCGTCGGCCAGGTTAAAGCGCATCTGATGCCCGAACACACTGACGGTGCCCGTACCCGTACGGTCCTCTTTGCGGACCCCTTCGGTCAGCACCCGGTTGAGCAAGTCGAGATATTGTTTCATATATCAAAACATTTTGTAAGTCGTTTTCAACACTTTAAATTCGGTCCGGCGGTTGATTTGGTTACAAATCTCCTGATTCTGCGCCGGCAGTTTCTGAATGTACTCTTCGGTAAGCTCGGCGCCGACCTTGAGAAAGCGGTACTGTCTGACCAGCGGCTTGTCCACCACCACGGGTTGCGACTCGCCATAGCCTTTCGCCGTCAGGCGGTCGGGTTCGATGCCCTTGGCCAGCAAGTACTTGACCACCGACTGGGCACGCGCCAGCGACAATGCGTTGTTGGCAGCCTCGGTACCCACATAGTCGGTGTGGGCTCCGATTTCGATCGTAATGTTGGGGTTGTCGTTGAGCAGCTTGACCAGATCGTCGAGACCGGCCGACGACTCGGGGGTCAGCTCGGCCGAACCGAACTCGTAGAAGATGTTGTTCATCTTCACCGGCTTGGTGACCGAAGCCAGCTGAAAGTCGCGGAGGAAATTGGCGCTTTTCTGCAAATCGCCCAGCTCGAGCGTCTCCTTGCTGTTGAGAAAACCGCGGCAAGTGGCCAACAGCACATAGTTGGTGTTGGCATCGACCGGATAGCTGTAGGTGCCGTTCTTTTTGGTCTTGACCGCTGCAATCACCCCGTTGTCGCCCACAATGCGCAACACGGCATCGCCCAGCGGCTCGCCTTTGGTGTCGGTCACCACCCCTTCGATCGAAAAGCTCAGCACGGGGATTTCGAACGACCAGAGGTGGTCGTAGTACTTGCGGTCGTTGCGGTTCGACGAAAAGTAGCCGCGCTCGCTCTTGCCGGCAAACGTGATGCCAAAATCATCGTATTGCGAGTTGATGGGCGAGCCCAGGTTGATGACCTCCCAGCGGTCGGGCTGGTCGGCATAGAGCCTGCGCATGGGCACGGTTTTGAAGATGTCGAGGCCGCCCAAGCCCGGATGGCCGTCGGAACAAAAGAAAAACGTGCCGTCGGCGCGGAAATACGGAAACATTTCGTCGGCCGGCGTGTTGATATCGTGACCGAGGTTTTCGGGTTCACCCCAACTGTCGCCCTGACGCTCGCAGCGCCAGATGTCCTTGCCGCCTACCCCGCCCGGCATGTCCGAAACAAAGTACAGGTAGCGGCCGTCGGTCGAGAGGGCGGGGTGCGCCACATTGATGGTCGAGTCTTGCACCACGCGCACGATTTGCGGTTCGGTCCAGGCTCCGCCGCTCCGTTTGGAGCAGTAGATGGCCGTACCGAGTGCCTCCTCTTTCGACACTTTGCTCAGGGTGTAATACAGTTCCTGCCCGTCGGCCGAGAAACTGCAGGTCCCCTCATCAAACTCGGTGTTGATGTCGCCGTCGATCGGGGTCGGCTCCTCCCATTCGCCCTGCACGTTGGTGCGCGACACATAGATGTCGTTGGTGCGTTGGCCGGTGATGCGGCTGAGCCGGGCCTTTTTCCCGCCGCCGCGCGTGGAGTTGAAATACAGCACGTCGCCGTCGGCCGAACCGAAGGCCGGACAGAACTCGGAGAAACGCGAGGTGAAGGCCGGCGCCTTTTTCACTTCGTAGCGGGTCGGCGTCTTGAGGTCGGTCGTCGCCAGGCGGCACGACTGGATGCCGTTTTCGGCCAACCGGCTGTCGGGCATGAGTTTTTCGAACTGCTCGTACATCTTGAGCGCTTCGGCATACTTGCCCGCCTCGCGCAGCACCTCGCCGTAGTAATAGTACAGCATGGTGTCTTTGCAGCCCAACCGGACCGCATTCTTGTAGGCCATTTCGCTGCGCTTGTTGTTTTCGATGATCCGGTTGGCGTTGCCCATTTTGTAGGCCACCTCGCCTTTGAGCCGTTTGTTTTTGGACGGTACGGCACTGTAGGCGCTCTTATAGGTCTCGGCCGCACGATAATACTCGCCCAGCGCGAACTGCTTGTCGCCTTTCGCGATACGCGCCTTCACCCCGCACGAAGCCAGGATGACGGCGACCAAAACCGACGCTATCAGCCGAATCCTCATTCAGCCGATTTTTCCGGAACAATCAGTTTGTAGCCCTTGCCGTGGATGTTGATGATCTGAATCGACGGATCGTCTTTCAACAGTTTGCGGAGCTTGGTAATGTACACGTCCATCGAACGGGCGTTGAAGTAATTGTCGTCAATCCAGATGGTCTTGAGCGTGTAGTTGCGCTCCAGAATGTCGTTGGCATTGGCGCACAGCAGCGACAGGAGTTCCGACTCTTTGGTCGTCAGTTTCTTAGACTCGCCGCCGATGGTCAGCACCTGCTTTTGCGAGTCGAAGGTGAAACGTCCCAGGTCGTACACCACCTTCTCTTTGAGGCGTTTGGTGCGTACGCGGCGCAAAATGGCCTCGATGCGCGAAGAGAGCACCTCCATGCTGAAGGGCTTGGTGATGTAATCGTCTCCGCCGATTTTGAAACCTTCGATAATGTCTTCCTGCATGGCCTTGGCCGTCAGAAACAGAATAGGCACCTCGGTGTTGACTGCCCGGATTTCCTGAGCCAGCGTGAACCCGTCTTTCTTGGGCATCATCACGTCCAGGATGCACACATCGTAACGTCCGTTCATGAAAGCCATATAGCCGGCTTCCCCGTCGGGCATCAGGTCGGTGTCGTACCCTTTGACCTGCAAGTACTCACGGAGCAGCATGCCCAAATTTTCGTCGTCTTCACAAAGAAGCACTTTTACCTTTTCGTCCATCATAATTATGCGTTATTAAGGGTTGGTATTGATAGGATAAATTTTGTTCCTTTTTGGATTTCGCTTTCGACCGTAATGTGGCCCCGATGCTTCGAAACCATGCGCTTGACGTATGCCAGCCCCAAGCCGAATCCTTTGACATTGTGCACATTGCCGGTGTGTATGCGGTAGAATTTGTCAAAAATCTTTTTCAGGTCCTCTTTGGGGATGCCCATGCCGTTGTCTTCGATTTCGACGATTGTCCGGTCGTTTTCGTTGCGGGTGCACACCTGCAAATGCAGCGGCTCGGTGGTCTTGGCGTACTTCACCGCGTTGTCCATCAGGTTATAGAGCACGTTCGAAAACTGCAACTCATCGACAAGGACCCGCGGGTTTTGGGCATCGAGCCGGGTGCTGATCCGGCCGCCGCGGCTTTTTACCTTGAAGGTGAAGTTGCCGGCCACCGTGGTCACCAGGGCGTTGATGTCGGCCTCAACGAAGTTCAGGATCGGGCGTTCGTTTTCGAGCAGTGAGGTCTGCAGCACCTTTTCGACCAAAAAACGCAGGCGTTGGGTTTCGTCGCGAATCACTTGCGAGGTACTTTTCAGCATTTCGGGCGTTTTGGAAATTCGTTCGTCGGCCAACATCTGCCCGGCCAGCGAAATGGAGGCGATGGGCGTTTTGAACTCGTGCGTCATGTTGTTGATGAAATCTGTCTTTTCTTCGGCCATACGCTTTTGGCGGACAATCAGCCATATCGTGGCGACAAAGGTCATCAGCAACAAAAAGTTGATGAACAGCGAAATCCATTTCATCGGGCAGGAACCGGCCGCAATATAGGCCTCGCGCTGCGGAAACACCACCCGCAAAAAATACACGTCAAAGAAGGGCTCTTCGGAGCGCATGGCTACCGGCAGCTCGTCGGGGTAGCCGGCGGCCTCCCCACCGACCGGCGGCCGTTGCAACAGCAACATGGAATAGACGCGGTCAGCTCCATGCGACAGGCTGTCGCAAGGGCTGTTGGTACACAGGGTCCGGCCTTCGCGTCCAACGACCGAAAACAGAAACGGGGTCTGGATACCGCCGTTTTCAAACTGCAGGGCCAGTTCGTGTTCCAACTCCGACTCGTTGGGCAGGGCGTCGCCAAACTTGAGGGTGTGCAAGCGGTCCACATTGTGCACACACTGCCCCATGCACCGAAGCACGCCCATGTCAAACGTCTGGGTGCGCAGCTGCTCAAATTCGCAAAAAAAGCGCCACTGCAACAGCATCAGCCCCATATAGGTAAGGGCCATCAGCACTGCCAACACAAGGATGCCTCTAATTTTCATGCTCTGTTTTTACATAGCAAATGTAGCATTTTAACATTTTGGTTGGTCTTTTTTTACCAAATATTTAACATTAAATTGTTAATTTTTTTACACGGTGCCTACCAAAACGTAAAGACGCACGGCCGTGCGTCTTTACCGACACGGTCGTGCGTCCCAATAATTCAATAGGCGTCTGAGGCGTTACAGCAAGGCGTTGATTTTGGCCTCGAACATCGGACGGGGCCCGGCGCCCACCTGCTTATCGACCAGTTCGCCGTCTTTGAAGAACAGAACGGTCGGAATGTTGCGGATGCCGTAACGGGTGGCCAAATCGTTGTTTTCGTCCACATCGACTTTGCCAATGAGGACCTTGTCTTTATACGCTTCGGCCAACTCCTCGATGATGGGGCCCACCATACGGCAAGGACCGCACCACTCTGCCCAGAAATCGGCTACGACCAAACGGTTGCTTTTCAACAATTCGTCAAAATTCGCATCGGTAAATTGTGCTGCCATAGTTCTATTGTTTTTTTGTGGTTGTTTGTTTTTCAACATTACTGCAAAATTAAACAACAATCGTACAATTTGCAAGTTTAGTTTTCAACACGGTAATCAAACCCTTCCACCCCCGACTTGATCAGCTGCAGGTAGTCGATCAGGGCTTTGTTGATGTAAACCGAACGTTTCGAAACACAATTCACCTCCTGACGGGTTTCGGGATCTTCGAGACGGACATGCAGACTCGATGGCGGACAGTCGGGCACTTCGACAAAAAACTTCTGCATCCCGCTGATGAGGTCTTGCGACACGTTATCGGACGGAACCGAAACATACAGCGACTTGGGCCTGGCCTTGAGGTCACTGAGCAACTCGATTTTGTTGACCTGCAGGTCGCCCTCCACTTTCGACCGATCGCTGTCGTAGCGGTGGTACTGGGCAAAACGGTCGATGACTTCGCCGGTAATCATGACAAAATACCCTTCTGACACCTGGTTGCCGAACAACTGGTCTTGCCTGCCAAACAGGCGAAACTCGATTTTGTCTTCGTAATCCTCGAGGAAAAACGCCGTATAGGGCTTGTTACTGCGGGTCATTCCCTTTTTGATTCCAGACACCATTCCGGCCACCGTATAGCACAGGCCGATATTTTCGTTCAGTTTTTCTTTCAAGGCGTTGAAAGTGGTCGATGTCTGACTGCAAAGCTGCATTTCGCAAATGTAGTCGTCGAGCGGATGTCCCGTCAGGTAAATCCCGATGAGATCCTTTTCCATTTTCAGCTTCTGGAACGACGACCAACCCGGACTTTCGGGGATTTTGGGCTTTTGAATCTCCACTTCTTCGCAGTTGAAGTCACCAAACAACGAATTGGCGCTGAGGCCCTTTTCGCTCTGCACGGCCTGACCGTAGCGCATGAGCAACTCGAGGCCGGATTCGCCCTTGGCGTTCGTGCCGAAATACTGCTCGCGCTTGTATTTGTCCAATTCGTCGAAGGCGCCGCTGTAAATGAGCGATTCCATGGTTTTGCGGTTGCAACTGGTCAGATTCACCCGACTGAAAAAGTCGTACACATCTTTGTACGGTCCGTTCTTTTCGCGTTCTGACACAATGGCTTCGACCGCACCTTCGCCCACTCCCTTGATGCCACCCAGGCCGAATCGGATGTTGCCGTCCTTGTCGGGCACAAAGTGCAGATGGCTGGCATTGACATCGGGACCCAACACTTTGATGCCCATGTTACGGCACTCGTCCATGAACTTGGTGATTTCCTTGATATCGTCTTTGTTGCGCGTCAGGTTGGCCGCCATGTATTCCGATGGGTAATTGGCCTTGAGGTAACCCGTTTGATATGCCACCCAGGCATAGCAGGCCGCATGCGACTTGTTGAAGGCGTAGGAAGCGAATTTCTCCCAGTCGCGCCAAATTTTTTCGAGTATTTCGGGGTCATGGCCACGTTCAATGCCACCGTTGAGGAACTTGGGCTTAAGTTCGGCCAACATGGCTAAGATTTTTTTACCCATCGCCTTACGCAAGCTGTCGGCCTGTCCACGGGTAAAGCCCGCCAGCAGACGCGACAACAGCATCACCTGTTCTTGGTATACCGTAATGCCGTAGGTGTCCTTGAGGTACTTCTCCATGACCGGGATGTCGTAGGTGATGGGTTCCTGTCCCTGCTTACGGCGGATGAACTGCGGGATGTAATCCATCGGGCCCGGCCGGTACAAGGCGTTCATGGCAATAAGGTCCTCGATCTTGGTCGGTTTGAGTTCGCGGAGGTATTTCTGCATGCCGGCCGACTCGAACTGGAACGTGCCGATGGTGGCGCCCGCCGAATAGAGTTCGTAGGTCTTGGGGTCGTCAATGGGAATGTTGTCGATGTCGATTTCCTTGCCGGTCGTCAGCTTGATGTTGGCCAGTGCCTCCTTGATGAGCGACAAGGTCTTCAGGCCCAGAAAGTCCATCTTGATCAGGCCGACCGATTCCACCACATGGCCGTCGTACTGGGTTACCACCACGCGGCCCTTGGTTTCCTTGTCCTCAATGGTGCACATGGGGGCAATGTTGGTCAGGTCGTCGGCACCGATGATGACGCCGCAGGCATGGATGCCGATCTGGCGGTTGGTGTCTTCGAGCAACGAAGCGTACTTGAGCATCGACGACACGTTTTCGTCACGGTCGGGAGCGTTGAGTTCGGTGGTCAGCTCAGGAATGTATTTGTAACAGTTCTTGAGTGTGACTTTGGGTGATTTGCCTTTTTCATCTTTGATATTGTCCGGAAATTGACGGTCGGGAATGAGTTTTTTCAACTCGTTGACCTTGAAAAGGGGCACGCCCTGCACGCGGCCCACGTCGGCTACCGCCGACTTGGCCGCCATCTTGCCGTAGGTGATGATGTGCGCCACATGGTCGTATCCGTAGCGTTGGGTTACCCAATCGAGCACGCGGCCGCGGCCGTCATCGTCGAAATCGACGTCGATATCGGGCAGCGAGATGCGGTCGGGGTTCAAGAAACGTTCGAACAGCAAGTCGTACTTGAGCGGGTCGAGGTCGGTGATGCGCAGGCAGTAGGCCACCACGCTACCGGCGGCCGATCCACGGCCCGGACCCACGCTGACGCCCAACTCCTCGCGGGCGGCGCGGATGTAGTCCTGCACAATCAGGAAGTAGCCCGGGAAACCCATGGTCTTCATGATGTGCAACTCAAAGGTGATGCGCTCGCGCTGTTCTTCGGTCAGCTGGTCTCCGTAGCGTTTTTTGGCACCGTCCCAGGC
>JAGCZK010000063.1 GCA_017960065.1 Paludibacteraceae bacterium | reverse complement strand
ACGCGGTCCTTTCCCTTTTCGACAAAGGGCACCAATCCCGCTTTCAGACAACGCAGGTTCTTGGACAGATAGGCTTCGGCCGCCTCGACGGGCGACTGCCTTTTGTCGGGTTTGATGCGCACGGCCGGGGCGCTTGCGGTTTTGCGCAGCGCGGCGATGTAGAACCCCTCGTTTTTGCCGGTATGGAAATAGAAATGCCGTTCGTCGAGCAGGTCGGCGCCGAGCTCGGAGGCAATCCAGCGGGCGTTCTGCTCGTCTTCTTCGTCGTTGAAGGTGCAGGTGCTGTAAAGCAGTGTGCCGCCTTCGCGCAGGGCATCCCATACGTCCGCTACAATGCTGCGCTGGCGCTGGGCGCACAACTGTACGGCTTCGGGCGACCAGTCCTGCACGGCCACGGGTTCTTTGCGGAACATGCCTTCGCCCGAGCAGGGCACATCGGTGACGATGAGGTCGAACAGGCCGCCCATGCGGGCGAAATCGCGCGGCTGGTTGTTGACGACCCAGGTGTTGGCATAGCCCCATTTGGTCATGTTCTCGGCCAGGATGTTGGCGCGGTTGGGCATCACTTCGTTGCTTAGGAGCAGGCCGCGGCCGCCCAGCAGCGAGGCCAGGTGGGTCGATTTTCCGCCGGGGGCGGCGCAAAGGTCCAGCACATACCGGGCCTCGGCGGCGTAGCGATTGAAGAACTCCTCCAGGTACATGGAGCCGGCTTCCTGCACATAGTACACACCGGCGTGCAGCCAAGGGTCGAGGGTGAATTTGGGGCGGTCGGGCAGGTAGTAGCCGTCGGCGGCGTAGGGCACGCGTTCGTATGCGGGCGAAAGGCTCAGCTTGCGGTTGAGCCGGATGCTGACGGGCGGAGTCGCGTCGCACGCGCTCAGAAAAGCGTCTGCCTCATTGGGTAGCAGGCGCTTCATTTGCCCGATAAATTCGCTAGGTAGTTGCACTTGTAAAAGCGGCGTTTTTGTTGTTGCAAAGGTAACCAAAATGTCGGTTTGGGCAAAATTGCCTTGGAAAAAAGGACAAATATCCATATCTTTACAGACCAAATCAGAAAACTACTATGAACAGCAAAAAAATCACAGTGTTGGCGCTGGCCTTGTCCTTGGCTGGCGTGTCGGCCCATGCGGCCAAAGTGTTTTTGACCGCGGAGGGCAATCAGGAAACCTTTAAGCAACTCTCGGTCGAGGCCCAACCCTACCGCCAGGCGGTGGAAAAAGAATTTTCGGTGTATGTCGATACGCTGCACCGGTTCCAAACCATCCTTGGTTTCGGCGGCTCCATCACCGACGCCTCGGCCGAAGTTTATGCCCGTCTGCCCAAGGCCAAACAGAAGGAATTTCTGCAAGCTTACTTCGACGCCAACAAAGGCATCGGCTACAACATTGTGCGCGTGAGCATTCAGAGCAACGACTTCAGCAGCGGCCAGTTCAGCTATGTGGAGCCGGGCGATACGCTGCTCAAGACCTTTCAGATCGATTATGACAAAAAATACCGCATTCCGATGCTGCGCGAGGCCCTGCGGCTGATGGGCTCCGACGCCAAAGTCTATGCCTCGCCCTGGTCGCCCCCGGCCTGGATGAAATCCAACGGCGAGAAACTGCATGGCGGCTACCTGCTGCCCCAGTACCGGCAGGCCTGGGCCGACTGCTATGTGCGCTTTGTGCAGGAGTACGGCAAGGCCGGTGTGCCCATCTGGGGCTTGACGGTGCAGAACGAACCGCTGGCCGACCAGATTTGGGAATCGTGCCTGTTTACCGCCGAGGAGGAGCGCGACTTTGTGCGCGACTACCTGGGCCCGACCTTGTGGAAGGCCGGGATGAAAAACCTCAAACTGATGGTGTGGGACCACAACCGCGACCTGCTTTTCCACCGCGGGGCGGTCATTCTCAACGACAAGGAGGCGGCCAAGTACGTGTGGGGCATCGGCTACCACTGGTACGAGGACCGTACGGGCGGTCCGTCGATGAATTTTGACAACCTGCGCGTGTTCCACGAATGTTTCCCCGAGGTGCAGCTGGCCTTTACCGAGGGCAGCGGCGGCCGCTTCAAGCTGGGCGGCATGGACGATTGGTCGCGCGGCGAGCGCTTTGGCGGCAGCATGATTCAGGACCTCAACCACGGT
>JAGCZK010000062.1 GCA_017960065.1 Paludibacteraceae bacterium | reverse complement strand
GGTCGGGTGCACATGCAGGCTGCGGAGGGCGTTGGGCAGCGACTCGTCGCTACTCATGCCCAGCATTTTGAGGATGGAGGTTTGGGTGTGGTCGCTCGAGTCTTTGGCGCGGCCTTCGCGCTGGGCCAGCCATACCCCCTCGTGGTTGGTGCCGATGACGTAGCGGATGTACGACGACAGGTGTTTCGAAATGAGCAGCTGCTCTTTGATGGTTCCGTCGCGGCGTACGATAAAGCTCTTGTTGAGCTTCATCAGGCTCTCGATCCACGGATAGATCAGCAGGTTGTTGCCGATGCCGATATGGGTGGTCTCGTAGCCGTTGAAAAACAGGTGTACGTTCAAGAAGGTGGCGTCGAGCACAATGTCGCGGTGGTTCGACAAAAAGATATGGCCCGTGTTGCGGTTGATCAGCTCGGTGCCGTAGAGCCGGACTTCTTTGCAGGTGCGGTGCTCCAAGGCCGAAAACAAGACCAGGATCAACTCGCGTTGCGCGTCGTCGATGGTGTGCATGGGGGCCAGGTTGTCGATGAGGAAACGGGCGTTGTCGTAGCCCATGATGGTGGTCAGGATTTCGTGGATAGCCGGTTGGCTGAGCAGAAAATCGACCGCATACTTCACTTCGCTGTCGTTGTATCAGCGGATGTCGTCGAACTCTTGTGGTACGTTTTTCATGTTTCTCTCGTGTGGTTTGAATGTCCGTGCAAAGGTACAACTATTTTGTCGCATCGCGACGCATTTGCCAGACGAATTTCGGGCGATGTCAAAAGTCGGGCTTGTGGTAGCGGCTGCGTTTGCGCAAGGTGTACCGGACCGAATCGGGGCCGGTGTAGCGCAGCACTTCGTCGCGGATGGTGCAATGGAGGGTGTCGCCGTCGAGCAGGACGGTGGCGGTGGAGTTTTGCGCATCGTAGCTGTAGGTGCCGATCACATGCCGGTTGGGCGAGTCGTATTCCAAAAAGGTGGCCTTGATTTCGTTTTCCGAAACAAAGGTGAAATTGATGTACTCAAACTTCCAGTCGGAGGCGAGGTCGAAGCTGTCCCAGGTGGTCCGGTTGAGGCTGCCACGGGGGCCCGAACAACAGGCCGACAGCAGGGCGGCGGCAATGACGGCCGTCGCCCAGACGATTCTTTTCAGGCGATTCGGATTTTGCATAAGGCAAATATACAAAATTTTTGCAAAGGGTGTCATTTTCGCCCGCCGATTTTAACCGAAGTCCGCGAAAATCTGTATATTTGCAGTCTGTTCACAAGACAAAAGGAAAACAAAAACAATCTAAATAAATTAGCCGTATGAATGTGATAGAGCAGATGTTTGAAAAGGCGAAGCAGCATCCTAAAACAATTGTTTTGCCCGAATCGATGGAAGAACGTACGCTGCGTGCAGCCGACGAAGTGTTGAAACAAAGCCTGGCCAAGGTGTTGCTGATTGGCAACCGCGACCAGATCCTGAAACAGGCGGCATCGATGGGGCTGACCGCGCTCGACGGGGCCTCCTTCTTCGACCCGGCCACCGATCCCAAAATGTCGGAATACATCAATTTGCTCTACGAACTGCGCAAAAACAAGGGCATGACCCCCGAACAGGCCGAAAAGATGGCGCACGACCCCTTGTACCTGGCTTCGCTGATTGTGAAGAACGGTGATGCCGACGGCGTGGTGGCCGGTGCGATGAATGCCACCAGCAACGTGTTGCGCCCCGCGCTTCAGATTATCAAAATGAAAAAAGGACTGTCGGTGGTTTCGGGTGCCTTCCTGATGATTACCCCGAATCCCGCCTATGGCGAAAACGGACTCTTCGTGTTTGCCGACTGTGCGGTGACCCCGAATCCCGACGCTCATCAGTTGGCCGAAATTGCCGTGGCCAGTGCCGAAACGGCCAAAGTGCTGGGTGGTTTCGAACCGCGCGTGGCCATGTTGAGCTTCTCGACCAAGGGCAGCGCCTCTAACGAATCGGCCGACAAGGTGATCGAAGCGACGGCTTTGGCCAAACAGATGCGCCCCGATCTGGTGCTCGACGGCGAATTCCAAGCCGATGCCGCCATCGTTCCTTCGGTGGGCAAGAGCAAGGCACCGGGCAGCCCGATTCAGGGCAACGCCAACGTGCTGGTATTCCCCAACCTCGACGCCGGCAACATCGGCTACAAACTCGCCCAACGCCTTTCGGGCGGTATTGCCTTGGGCCCGATTCTCCAGGGCATGGCCTCGCCGGTCAACGATTTGTCGCGCGGCTGCTGTGTCGATGATATCGTCAAAATGATTGTGATTACGTCGAACCAAGCCAATATGTAAGCCATGAAAGTTCTCGTACTCAACTGCGGCAGTTCGTCTGTCAAATACAAACTGTTCGAAATGGCCGGTTCGCAGGTCATGGCACAGGGTGGCATCGAAAAAATCGGTCTGAAGGACTCTTTTCTGAAACTGACGTTGCCTTCCGGCGAAAAAAAGGTTATCGAACGTTCCATTCCCGAACACAAAACGGCCATCGAGATGATTCTCGAGGTGTTGCAAGACAACCGGATCGGCGTAATCAAGTCGCTTGCCGAAATTGACGCTGTCGGCCACCGGGTGGTGCATGGCGGCGAAAAATTCAACCAGAGCGTACTCGTCAACGAAGAAGTGATGCGCGGCATCGAGTCGTGCATCGACATGGCTCCGCTGCACAACCCCGCCAACTTGCTCGGAATCCGCACCATCGCGCAACTTTTGCCGTCGGTGCCCCAAGTGGCGGTGTTCGACACGGCCTTTCACCAGACGTTGCCCGACTACGCCTACATCTATGGCATCCCGTACGAGCTGTATCAGAAATACGGCGTGCGCCGCTACGGTTTCCACGGCACCAGCCACCGCTACGTGTCGGCCCGTGCCGCCGAATTCTTGGGCTTGCCGGTCAAGGGCTTGCGCATGATTACCTGCCATATCGGTAACGGCGGCTCCATCACGGCGGTCAAAGACGGCCAGTCCGTCGACACCTCGATGGGATTCACCCCCCTCGAAGGCTTGTTGATGGGTACCCGCTCGGGCGATATCGATGCCGGTGCTGTTTCGTTCCTGATGGATAAGGAAAAACTCGACACGACCGGCATTTCGAACCTGCTCAACAAAAAATCGGGTCTGGCCGGTGTTTCGGGCGTTTCGTCCGATATGCGCGATATCGATGCGGCGGTTGCCGACGATAACAAGCGTGCCCGTCTGGCCCTGCAAAGCTACAAATACCGCATATTGAAATACATCGGTGCGTATGCCGCCGTTCTGGGGGGTGTCGATGTGCTGGTGTTCACCGGCGGTGTCGGCGAAAACCAGATCCAACTGCGTCGCGACGTGGTTGGCGGTTTGGCCTATCTGGGTGCCGAAATCGACGATGCCCGCAACAATGTCCGCGGAGAAGACGCTTTGATCAGTTCCGACAAATCCAAAGTGAAAGTGGTGGTAATCCCGACCGACGAGGAGTGGATGATTGCTTCCGACACGCAACGCTTGGTCAACGGTAAATGAACGATCGGGTAGCTCGGATTCTGTCGTGGGCGTTCCAGCCGCTGGTAGTGCCGCTCTATGGATTTGTGGCCTTGTGGTTCGCTCCCTTCTTTTACGATTATGCCCCGCAGGTAAAGCTGAAACTGCTGGGCCTGTTGTCGTTTTCGGTGGTGCTGATACCGGTTTTGTGCTATTGGATGTTGCGCAAAACCAACGTTATCTCGACCCCACAGGCCGATAATCGCAAAGAACGGCTCGGAATTTACCTCATTACCCTGATGTGTTATTTCACCGCCGGCTTCATCCTGCTGTTTTCGCATGTGCCTTTTTATTATGTGGCCATGCTGTTCACGATGGCGGTCTGCCTGCTGCTGATGGCGGTGATCAATGTTTATTGGAAGATCAGTGCCCATGCCATGGGGATGGGGGCGATGCTGTCGATGATGCTCTTTTTGCTGAAGTATCATCAGGTCGATTGCCCGTGGATTTATGCCCTCTGGCTGGTCTTGTCGGGCTTTGTCTGCTCGGCGCGTTTGCAACTGAATGCGCATACGCCCGCCCAGTTGGCGGCCGGTTTTCTGCTCGGTTTTGTGCCTTTATGGACAATAATATTGTTTGGGGCAATAATTTTTTGAAAAAAGTTTTGCAGATTAAAAAATAGTGCATATCTTTGCAGTCCCGTTTGGGAGATGGCCCATTCGTCTATCGGTTAGTACGCAAGATTTTCATTCTTGAAAGAGCGGTTCGATTCCGCTATGGGCTACAGTAAAATTAAAGCAATAAAAAAATGGCAAATCACAAGTCATCTGTAAAGAGAATCCGTCAAACGGTGAAGTTGAGACTGCATAACCACTATTACGCCAAGACCGCTCGTAACGCTGTCCGCAAACTGCGTGCCACCCGCGAAAAGAGCGATGCTGTTGCGTTGTTGTCGAGTGTAAGTTCGATGTTGGACAAATTGGCCAAGAAGAACTTGATTCACGCCAACAAGGCTGCCAACTTGAAATCGAGCTTGGCACAACATGTGAACAGCTTGTAAGCAGTCGCATTGAAATTCTTATAAAGGGCTTTTCCATTCGATTGGAGAAGCCTTTTTTTATAACCTGTCATCCATCTTAATTTTTGTGTTTTTTTATGAAAGAAGACTTGTCTATCAAGCATTGGGCGGTCGAAGACCGTCCGCGTGAAAAAATGGCGCAGTCAGGAGTTTCTGTCCTGACGGATGCCGAGTTACTGGCAATTTTGATTGGTTCGGGTACGGTGGGCGAAACGGCGCTCAGCCTGGCGCAGAAACTGCTCCGCCATGCTGGCAACGACCTGCGTCAGTTGGGCCGCCTGTCGGTGCCCGACTTGTCGTCGGCGGTCAAGGGCATCGGCCCGGCCAAGGCGACGACGATTGCCGCAGCCATGGAACTGTCGCGCCGGCGGCGTTGCGATGCACCCGATCCCAACGAGGTGATTCGTACCAGCGCCCAAGTGGCGCGGATGTTTGCTCCTATCCTCTCGGATTTGCCGTACGAAGAGTTTTGGATGGTGATGCTCAATCGCGGCAACCGCATCATCGGCAAGTACAAGGTTTCGACCGGCGGCGTCAGCCAGTCGGTTGTCGATGCGCGTCTGGTGTTTCGCTATGCCGTCCAGCACCTGGCTTCGGGGTTGGTGTTTTGTCACAACCATCCGTCTGGCCGTTTGGAGCCTTCGGTGTCGGATATCGAGCTGACCAAACAGCTTAGCCGTGGCGCCAAACTGCTCGAAATGCAGGTGCTCGACCACCTGATTGTCGGCGATGGCTCGTACTACAGCTTCGCCGACGACGGCCTGCTCAAGGAAGGTTAAACGAAGACACTAATAAAAAATCTCCTTCTGGATGTTGCCGATACCAACGCGGTTCATGGAGATGATAATCTCGTCACCCATCCACAAGGAGAGATTGCAAAGATACTAAGGAATTATTTGATTTCCAATAAAAAATACTAATTTTCGTGATAGGAAAGGACAAATTGTCGTCCTTTCCTATTTTTTTATTATCTTCGCGCGGTTTTCGAAATCTGTGCGGCCCTTGTAGTTCAACGGATAGAATAGAAGTTTCCTAAACTTTAGATTCGGGTTCGATTCCCGACGAGGGTACTCTTCTTTACGCCCATATGCCGAAATCGAGGTATAAAGCGGTCTGTGAATTTATATTCCGACCGTGTCGCGGTAAAAGTCCAATGCTTTGAAAATCTGCTCTTTTTCGATGATGCAGTCGGTGACGATTTGGCCGACATCCGACAGGAGTGTGCAGTTGATTTCGCCCGCATGGCGGTTCTTTTTGTCGTGCGCCATCAGTTCGTAGAGGGCCGGGTAGTCGTCGCAGTCGATTTCGAAACGGCCGTAATTTTCGCTGATAAAGCGGCAGAGACGAATCATTTCGTCTTGCGGAAACCCCTGACACTTGTACGACAGGTACAACTCGCCAATCAGGCCGTAAGCCACGGCGTATCCGTGCAGAATCGGGCGTTTTTGCGTGTGCGACAGGCTTTCGAAGGCATGTCCGATGGTGTGCCCCAGGTTGAGGGCTTTGCGGATACCCTTTTCGGTCGGGTCAACGGCCACAATGGCTTCTTTGACGGCAACCGAGGTGCCGATCAAATCCGAAAGCAGGTCGTAGTCGGGGCGGTTGATGTCGAACGAGGCCAGACGGTGCAATTCTTCTTGCGATTTGAGCAGGCCGTGCTTGAGCATCTCGGCGTAGCCCGAAAGCAGGTTCTCTTTGTCGAGCGTGCGCAGGAACTCGCTGCAAATCAGCACTTTCTCGGCCGGATTTATCACGCCGATCTCATTTTTGAGTTGGCGGAAATTAATGCCGGTCTTGCCTCCTACGGCCGCATCGACCATGCTGAGCAGGGTGGTGGGGATGTTGATGTAGCGGATGCCCCGCTTAAAGGTGTTGGCGACAAAGCCGCCGAGGTCGGTCACCACGCCTCCGCCCAAATTGATGAGCATCGACTGGCGCGTGCCGCCGTTTTCGCCCAAAAACGTCCAGACATCCACAACGGTGTCGAGATTTTTGAAATCATCGCCCGAGCGCATGCTGAAAACCTTGGCCGAAGCCAAAGCCGGACATTTCCGGATCAGTGGCAGACAGTATTCTCTGCTTGACGTGTCGGTCAGAACAAACAACTGCTCAGGCGAAATGACTGAAATACAGTTGTTTAAGTCTTGAACGAGCGCCTTCGAGATGATTATGGCTGCGTTATTTTCCAAATTCGCCTTCTTTAATCAAATATTCGGCAATCTGAACGGCGTTGAGGGCGGCGCCTTTTTTGATTTGGTCGCCCACTGCCCAGAAGGTGATGCCGTTGGGGTTGGCCAAGTCTTTGCGGACACGTCCGACAAACACGGGGTCCAGACCCGACTTGAACAAAGGCATCGGATACACCTTTTCGGCGGGGTTGTCTTCGAGTACCAAGCCCTGGGCTTTGCTGAAGGCGGCGCGAACTTCGTCCACCGACAGCGGACGCTCGGTTTCCACCCACAATGCTTCGGAGTGTGCGCGCAGCGACGGCACACGTACGCAAGTGGCGCTCACGGCGATGTCGGAGTGCATGATTTTGCGGGTTTCGTTGAACATCTTCATCTCCTCTTTGGTGTATCCGTTTTCGGTGAACACATCGATGTGAGGAATGACGTTGTAGGCCAGCTGGTAGGCGAATTTCTTCACCGTTGCGGGCTTGCCGTCCAACACTTCGCGGTATTGCTGCTCCAATTCGGCCATGGCGGCGGCACCGGCGCCACTGGCGGCCTGGTAGCTCGAGCAGTGTACGCGTTTGATGTGCGAAAGGTCTTCGATGGCTTTGAGGGCCACTACCATGATGATGGTGGTGCAGTTGGGGTTGGCGATGACGTTGCGCGGACGTTTTTTGGCATCGGGGGCGTTCATTTCAGGAACGACCAAAGGCACGTCTTCGTCCATGCGGAAGGCGCTCGAGTTGTCGATCATGACGGCTCCGAATTTGGTGATGTCCTTTTCGAATTCCTTCGAGATGCCGGC
>JAGCZK010000061.1 GCA_017960065.1 Paludibacteraceae bacterium | reverse complement strand
TTACCGCTGGCACCGACGTGGCCCTGCCCGCCATGGGGGCGATTTGCGACCGGCTGCACCTGCCGGGCCCCTCGCTGGCGAGCGCCCGCCTTTCGGCCGACAAATTCGAGATGAAGACCGCCTTTGAGGCAGCCGGCGTACCGACGGCCAAGTTCCGTCGGGTACGCAGCGTCGGCGACTGTCTCGAAGCCATGGACGCGCTTCGCGGCCCGTGGATTCTGAAGGTGGTGGACAGCTCGGGCAGCCGCGGCATCGTCAAAGTCGCCGACGCGTCGCAAATCCGGCAAGTGTTCGACGGCTTGTGGCGCTATACCAAGCGCGATTTCGTGCTGATGGAAGAATACCTGACGGGCGAGGAGTTTGGGGCGCAGGCCCTGGTGGCCGGAGGCCGGGTGCGGTTTGTGCTGCCCCATGGCGACGAGGTGCACCAGGTGCTGACCGGCATTCCGGTGGGCCATTATGTGCCGTATCCCATGCCGAAGCCCGTCTGCGAGCAGACCCTTTCGACGGTCGGGGCGGCCATCCGGGCGCTGGGCATCGACAATGCCGCCGTCAATGCCGACCTGATGCTGTGCGGCGACCAAGTCTATGTGCTCGAAGTGGGGGCGCGGAGCGGGGCGACCTGTCTGCCGGAGTTGGTGTCGGAGCACTACGGACTGAATTATTACGAAATACTGATTCGAATGGCCTTGGGTGAGGCCCTTCCCGAGCGGTTTGAGCCGCACGGGGCGGCCGTGGCCGAGTTGCTGTATTCCGAGCGGCAAGGGAGGGTGCAAGCGCTGCCGGCGCCGGTGAGCCACCCGGCCCTGGTATGCTGTGGCTGCGATTATGGCGTGGGCGATACGGTGCCGGCCTTTCGCACAGGACCCGACCGTATCGGTCAGATAGTGGTGCGGGGCCAGACCCTCGAAGAGGCGCGCCAGGCCATGCAAACGCTCAAACCATTGGTTCAAGCTCAAATCGTGTATGATTAGACAAACGCTATCCGCCTTCTGCCAGCGCTACCGCATCGTTCTCATCGCGCTGGCCAACCTGCTCTTCGTGGTCGGAGTGGTGCGGCTGCTGCCGTGCTGTTTCGAAACCAACGACGACGTGGTGATGGCGTGGATTGCCTCCGGTGCCTACAACGGCACGCCCGACGCGCATCTGGTCTTTATCAATATTCTCTATGGCTACCTGATTTCGGGGTTGTACACCCTTCTTCCGGGGGTGGAGTGGTACTCCTGGGCGTTTTTGACCTTCCATGTCGTGTCGCTGACCGTCCTCGGGCACCATCTGCTGCAGCTGCAACAGAAAACCTTTCATCGGCTTGCGGCCATGGCCTTGCTCTATTACCTCGAGTTGCGCATCCTGCTGTTGCTGCAGTTTACGACCACCAGCGCCTATGTGGCGACGGCGGCCTTGGTGGCCATGACCTTCGGCCGCAAAAAAGAGCAGGTGTTCGGCCTGCTGTGGTTCTTGCTGGCCGCGATGATCCGTTTCAAGTCGGCCATGCTGACCGGGCTGGTGTTCGCCTTGTTCTACCCCTTTTTGCTGTCGCTGCGCGGCTTCGACCGGCGCACGTTTGTGCTGCTGTCGCTGGCCGTGGTGCTGTCGTTCGGCCTCGAAACGGTACATGTGCTGGCCTATCGCAGCCATCCCCAATGGAAATCCTATCAGATCTATAACCACAACCGCGCCAACATCAACGACAACCCCAATGCCCGCGTCATCTACAACCGCCTGCCCGAAAACGTGGATGTCAACGACTACATCCTGTTGCGCTGTTTCTTTGCCGACACCGACATCATGACGGTCGAAAAGCTCGAGTCCATCAACGAGGTGCTCGGACACCGCCGTCTGACCAGCAAGATCCGCAACATCCAACTGATGAAAAAGCGTTGGGACCAGTACAAGGAAATCCTCATTTTAGCCTTTTTGCTGACCATTACCTGCGGCATTTCCAACGGCAAGCGAGGCTGGTGGCTGCTCCTTCCGCTGCTGGGCGTGTTTTTCCTGCTGACCGGCCTGTCGCTCAACAACTGTGTCAAAGGGCGCATTGTGGTCACCATTTACCTGATGTACATGGCCATGACCGTGCTGTTGGCCAAGCCTTTCCCGTTCCAGCTGCAGGCGGTGTTGCTGTGGATGAGTGTCATTTTCTGGTCGATCGACTACCACGAGAGCCTGTCGCCCTACGACAAGCGCAAGATTCTCGACGAGCAGTGCGCGCGGATGGCGCTCATGCCTTCGGGTTCGGTGGTGTGCGGCTGGTATGCGGCCATCCATTCGGAGTATTCCGACCCGCTGCACGTGTCGTCCACCTTCCCGATTCAGGTCAAAGGCAAGGGCTGGCTGGCCGGGTCGCCCTTCAACGAAGACATTGCGCGCTATACCGATTTTATCGACACCAACAAGTACATTTTCTGCAAACGGAGCGACTATGCGGCGGCCTATACGCTGTTGTCGCGTTCGATGCTCGACAATTATAACAAAACGGTTGTCTGTCGCCCCAAGGTGAAAGACGACTTGTATGTCATCTTTAATTTTGTGGAAAAAGATTCCACGGCTAATCCAATCCAACAGCCATGACACCATTCAACAAACCTTATCTCACGGGCAAGGAAACCCATTACATGTACCAGGCGGTGCAAAAGGGCAAACTTTCGGGCAACGGCGATTTCACCAAGCAGTGCCAGCGCTTTTTCGAAGAGAAATACGGCTTTAAGAAGTGCCTGCTCACGACCTCGTGCACCGATGCGCTCGAGATGGCGGCCATTTTGTGCGACCTGCAGCCGGGCGACGAAGTCATTGTGCCGAGCTACACCTTTGTGTCGTCGGCTTTGGCCTTTGTGCGGGCGGGTGCCAAAATCGTGTTTGCCGACTCGATGCGCCGCAACCCCAACATCGACGCGTCGCTGATCGAGCCGCTCATCACGCCGCGCACCAAGGTCATCGTGCCGGTGCATTATGCGGGCGTGGCTTGCGATATGGAGGCCATCATGGAGATTGCCAACCGTCACCAGCTGCTGGTGGTCGAAGATGCCGCCCAGGCCATCGATTCGTATTACAAGGGCCGTCCGCTCGGCTCTATCGGACATTTGGCGGCTTTTTCGTTTCACGAAACCAAAAACATCATCGCCGGCGAGGGCGGAATGTTGGCCATCAACGACGAGCGCTTTGTCCGTCGGGCCGAAATCATTTGGGAGAAGGGGACCAACCGCGCCGAGTATTTCCGGGGCGAGGTCAACAAATACGGCTGGGTCGATACCGGTTCGTCGTTTTTGCCCAGCGAGGTGGTGGCCGCCTTCCTTTGGGCTCAATTGGAAAACCTCGACGACATCCAGCGCAAACGCAAAGCCCTCTGGCAGCGGTATTATGAAAAATTATCCGATATAGGGGCGTGTGCTTGTTCTTTCGCAGAGAGATCACTGTCTGAGCGAAGCGAGTTTGATATCTCGAAGAAGAATAAGCACACTCCATTTTTGCCCGACATCCCTGACTACGCGACCAACAACGCCCACATGTTCTACCTCGTCTGCCGCGACCTGCAACAACGCACGACGCTGATTTCCAAGCTAAAAGAAGCGGGGGCCCTGGCCGTGTTCCATTACCTGAGCCTGCACGACAGCGACTACTACCGCCCGCAGCACGACGGGCGCGTGCTGCCCGAGTGCGACCGTTACGCCGACTGCCTCGTGCGCCTGCCCATGTTCTACGAACTCCCCTTCGACGAAGTGGACCGCATCTGCGACATCATCAAAAACGTCATTAAATCCGAATCCTGATATGAAAAAAGCGCTCATTACCGGAATCACCGGCCAAGACG
>JAGCZK010000060.1 GCA_017960065.1 Paludibacteraceae bacterium | reverse complement strand
GCGCCAGCAAGGTCGGCAGACACAACCGCACCTCCTGCCGCCGGCTACCGGGCAGCAACGCGACAATTGGCTTGTCGGGCAAGCCCGCCTTGCGGAGAAAATCTTCGCGTGAAACAGTGGTTGCATGGCTTACCGAATCGACCGACGGATTGCCGACATATTCGGCCACGCAGCCGTGTTTGGCATAAAAATCCACTTCGAAGGGGAAGATGCAGAAGATCCGATCGACATAGCGGCGGATTTTTTTCACCCGGCGCTCTTTCCACGCCCAGACTTTGGGCGGGATATAATAATACACCGGACACAGGCCCGACTGTTTGAGGTACCTGGCAATACGCAGATTGAATCCGGGGTAATCGATCAGAATGACCACATCGGGCCGCCATGCGGCAATATCGCGTTTGCAATCGTTCATCCGGCGCAAGATGGCGGGCAGATGAAACAACACCGTGGCAAAGCCCATAATCGCGCCCTCGCGGTAATCCGACACCAACTCGCCCCCTTCCGCCTGCATTTTGTCGCCGCCATAATAGCGGAAACGGGCGTCGGGATCGCGCTGTTTCAGCGCACGCATCAGAAAACTGCCGTGCAAATCGCCCGAGGCCTCACCCGCTATCAGATAGTATTTCATGCGCAGAACAGGTATATCAGCAACATCATATACGGCAAAAAGCCCATGACGGCCCCGCGACAGAAGCGGAAGATGTCGAGTTTGTACCCGGTAAAGAACACCAGCAAATCCGGCATCATCATCAAAATCAAATAGTTTCTGAACAGAGGCTGAAACATGATTTCGAACACGTCCTTGTATTCCATGTCGGACATGGCCTCCCAAGTAAAGGCAAAAGTAATCAGGGGAATAAGGAAGGCAACGGCCAACCCGATCCAAAATTTGTCCCAGCGTCCGCCGGTTCCGTTAATCGTCATTCCAGTTTTTCAGTTTAAGAATACTATCCTTGTGGGTTAAATCTATTTGGCAGGGCACCACCGACACATAGCCGGCTTTGGTGACCGCCTCGTCGGTGTCGGTCGCGTCGGGTTCGTAGTTCAAAAACTCGCCCGTCAGCCAGAAATACTCGCGCCCCGACGGATCGGTGCGACGCACATAGCGTTCGTTCCAACGTCCACGGCATTGGCGGACCACGCGCACGCCCTTAAAGGTCGGCCGCACCGGGAAATTCACATTGAGGCAGACCCCCTCGGGCAGTCCTTCGCTCAAGGCCCGGCGCACCATCTTGCGGATTTGCGTGCGACAAGGCTCAAAATCGGCATTGGGGTCGTGGCTGTCGAGCGAAAATCCGATGGCCGGGAAACGCTCGGTACAGCCTTCCATCACCGCGCCCATCGTTCCCGAATAAATCACATTGACCGACGTGTTGGTGCCATGGTTGATACCGGCAATCAGCATGTCGGGCTTCTTCGGAAGCAAAGCGTAGAGGGCGATTTTGACACAATCGGCAGGGGTGCCCGAACATTTGTAGCGCACAAGCCCCTCCCGCTCCTCGAGTTTCCAGATACGAATCGGGGTCACCACCGTGATGGCGTTGGCCTGGGCCGAACGCGGGCCGTCGGGAGCCACCACCACCAAATCGGCGAAGTCGCGCAACATATCAACCAGCGAGGCCAGTCCTTTGGCATCGTAGCCGTCGTCGTTGGTCAAAAGCAATAAAGGGCGGTTTTGCATGTAATAAAGAATTACTACGGTAAATGACTGACGCAAAGGTACAAAAAAATTGCCATTCCGAATTTAATCGAGGCGTATATAAATTCATTCTTACTTTTCTTTCCGCAAGAAAGAGTAAGTATAAAGAAATAAATTTGCAATTACACGCAGCTTGCACTATCTTTGGCCTTCGGCCGAAAAAAAAAGAACCTCCATGAACTTCAAACTCGAGTCTCCCTACCAGCCCACCGGCGACCAGCCGGAGGCCATCCGACAACTGGCGGCAGGTGTCGGCATGGGAAACGGGCATCAGACCCTGCTGGGGGTGACCGGCTCGGGAAAGACCTTCACCATCGCCAATGTGATT
>JAGCZK010000059.1 GCA_017960065.1 Paludibacteraceae bacterium | reverse complement strand
CGACTTGTCGCCGTCCATGATGACACCCCGCTCGGTTTCGAGTTTCCAGGCTCCGGCGTTGACATCGAGCACAATGGTGTGCATGCCGAGGTTCATACCGGCCTTCTGGGTACTCAGACGGGTACGCAGGCTGTTGTTGAAAAATACCATCAGCAGGGTTTTGTTGTGCCCGAGCGCCTCCCACTTATAGGGGTTGTTTTTCACTTCGAGGGCTTCTTGAAGGGCCTGATGCAGGTCGCCCAAATCAAAGACATTGGTGTAAGTTCTCATATCTGGTGTTCTAATTTTGATCCGAAATCGAAAATCATTCGCTGAATTTCGGGCAAAAGTACAAAAAAAAACCGACTGCGGAGGCGCTTTTTATATTTTATAACGCGCGCAAACCTTTTTTTGCACAAAAATCTCTTATCTTTGCACCGTTTAGAAGAAAAATGCTTTGACATGAAAAAGATTCCTCTGCTGCTTGCCTTGTTGTCGCTTGCCTTCAACAGCCTGGCGCAATCTTCTCCGTTCGAAACCGAATCCGCCCGCCTGCTGGCGGATGGCAAGGATTTCTACCTGTCCAAAAACTATGCGGCCTCGGCACGCTACCTCGAAGACTATCTGGCCCTGCCCTACGACGAACAGTCGGAAGACGTCCGTCAGGCACGCTATTACATCGCCATGTCGGCCTTCTGGCTGCGCCGCGACGACGCCTACACCAAACTGCAGGCCTACCAGGAGCGCTACCCCTACGCCACCGACGTGGAGCTCATCAACCTCTACCTCGGCATTTTGGAATACGAATCGGGCAAATACAAACAGGCCATCAAGCTCTTTGACCAGATCAAGGAAGAGAAGCTGACGCCGGAGCAACGCCGCGAGCTGCATTTTTACAAGGGTTACGCCTATGTGCGTCAGGAAAGCTACGCCAACGCGGCCTACGAATTCGAACAACTCATCGACCGGCCGGGCAACCCCTACGAGGAGGCCACCAACTACTACTACGGCTACAGCGAATACCAGCTGGGCAACTATCAGGTCGCCGTCAAATACCTGCAACGGGTCGAAAAATCGTACGACTTCAAAGAAACGGCCCCCTACCTCATCTGCCAATGCTATTACGGCATGGGCAACTGCGACAAGGCCCTGTCCACCGGCAAGGAGCTGCTGGCCAAAAACAGCAAGAACAAGAACCGGACCGAGTTTGTCCGCGTAGTCGCCTCGTGCAGCTACAAAAACAAAAACTGGAAAGACGCGCTGACCTATTACAAGGAATACCAAACGCTCAACTCGAAGATGTTGCGCGAAGACTGGTACCAGATGGGGCTCGCGGCCTACAACGCCGAGTCGTACAAGGAGGCAGTCGCCGCCCTGTCGAAAGTGACGACCAAAAAAGACGCGCTTTCGCAAAACGCCTACTTCCACATCGGTCTCTCGTACCTCAAGCTCCAAGACAAAAAGAACGCGCGCATGGCCTTCGAGGCAGCTGCCCGCGACGAGTTTGACAAGGCCGTTCAGGAAGACGCGCTCTACAACTACGCACTGGTCACCTACGAACTTTCGTATTCGCCCTTCAACGAATCGGTGGTCGCCTTCGAACGTTTCCTGAAGGCTTTCCCCGAATCGAAATACGTTCCGAAAGTGTATGAATACCTGGTCAATGTCTATCTGACCACCAACAATTACGCGGCCGCCTACGCCTCGATTCAGAACATCAACACCAACAACCCGAGCATCAAGGAAGCCGAGCAGCGGATCCTCTTCGGTATGGGCACCACCGCCATCGCCAACCGCAACTACACCGCCGCACAAAAGAACTTCGAAACCCTGCTGGCCAACAAGTCGTACAACAACGAACTCACGGCCCGCTCGCACTTCTGGTACGGCGAGTGCCTGTACAAATCGGGCAAATATACAGAAGCCAAAGACCAGTACAACAAGTTTCTGAAGAAAACGGCGACCAAGCAGTCGCGCGAATACACGCTGGTTCACTACAGCCTGGGCTACGCCGACATTAAACTCGGCAAATACGAGGACGCCAAAATCTGGATGCGCAAGTTTGTCAATCTCGAAAAGGACGACAAGCAACTGCTGCAAGACGCCTATAACCGCATCGGCGACTGCTACTTCTCGCAACGCAGCTACGAACAGGCGGCCATGGCCTACCGCGAAGCCATCGCCTGCGGCAACGACCTGCCCTACGCCGATTATGCCTACTACAAAGAAGCCTTCTGCTTAGGGCTGCAAAAAGACTACGCCGGCAAGATCGCCAAGTTGGAGGCGTTGATCGCCCGCTACCCGCAATCCGACTGGAAAGACGACGCGCTGTACGAAATCGGCCGCTCGTATGTCAGCATGAACAAGAATCAGGAGGCCATCAGCGCCTTCGAACGCTGCGCCTCGCAACTGCCCAAGGCCAACCCCACGGTACGCAAGGCCAAACTGCAAATCGCCATGCTCCAGTACAACGACGGCAACACCAACGCCGCCATTGCCACCCACAAGGAAATCATCAACACCTGGCCCTCGAGCGAAGAGGCCAAAACCTCGCTCGAAAGTGTCGAGAGCCTGCTGGTAGAGAGCAACCAGGTGGACCAATACGCCCAGATTGCACAAAAGATGGGTGTGGGCAGCACCAACAAAGAAGACTCGCTGCTGTACAAAGCGGCCGAAAAGGTCTATTTCAAAGAAAACTACGCCGAGGCAACCACGAGCTTCAAAAACTACCTGGCCAAATATCCCAACGGCAAGTATCAGGCGCTGTCCCAGTACTACCTGGCCAACTGCCACTACAAAGACGGCCGCTATGACGAATCGCTGGCCCTCTACCGCCAGCTCATCGGCAACAGCGCCAACCCCAACCTCGAATTCTGCCTGGTGCGCGCCGCTTCGATGGCCTACGATGCCAAGCGCTACGACGAAGCCGCCGGCTACTTCGAACAACTGGCCGCTGTCGGTTCGCAAGAAAACCGTCAGGCTGCGACCACCGGCCTGCTCCGCTGCCACTACCTGACCCAAGACTGGCGCGGCACCATCCGTCAGGCCGAACTCGTCGAAAACCGCTACAGCGGAATCGGCGACCTGCTGACCGAAGCGCGCTACAAAAAGATGAAGGCCTACATGGAAATCGGCCAGTCGGATTCGGCCTACGTCTGCATGCAGCAACTGGCGCCCGAGAGCCGTACCGAATACGGTGCCGAAGCCAACTACCTGTTGGCCGACTACCTGTACCGCCGCGGCGACAAGGAGGCCGCCGAAAAGCAAATCTTCGATTTCATCGACAAAGGCACCTCGCACGCCCACTGGCTGGCCAAGTCGTTTGTCTTGCTGTCGGACATCTACATCGACCGCGAAAACTACTTCGAAGCCAAGCAGTACCTGCTGTCGCTGCGCGACAATTACGTCTCGACCGACCTCGAAATCAACGAGGCGATTGCCAGCCGCCTGAAAACGATTGAACAAAAAGAACAAGAAACCACTATCAGCAATGAATAATATGAATACCCGCCGCCTGTTTGCCGGTTTCGGCGTTTTACTCTGCTGCCTGACAGCCTGGGCTGCCGACGAAACGATTTCGCGCGATGTAACGGTCGAAAAAGACTACGCTCCGACCGAGATCGACGCCAACAAAATCAACTTAGTGCCCGAAAAAGAGGAATACCATCCCGAAAAACCCATTGTCACCTATTCGACCTGGACCAACAGCCAGGACGTGAGCACGTCGCCGGCCAAAGTCCGCGCCGACCGTTTCCGCACGCCGAACGAATCGGAAGCCAAAGACGGGGTGTTCAAAGTCGGGGTGGGACACCCGATCCGGGTTTTGGGTGAATTCTACTATCCGCTGCTGCAAGGCGACAGCTACCTGCTCGACATCAACCTGGGGCACCACTCCGACTGGAACCACATCCGTCTCGAAGACGACACGCGCCCGCGTGCCGCCCAACACACCAGCGATGCGGCCCTGACCTTCGAAAAACAGTTCAAGGACACCCGCCTGGCCACGGCCCTCGATTTCCGCTACGGGGGATACGACTTTTACGGCCTTTCGACCGACTCGCTCGACATGTTCAAAGACACCATGAGCAACTTTACCCGTGTCGGGTTGAGCTTTGACTTGTTTTCGACCAATGCCAAGAAAGCCTTCCAATACGACTTCTTGCTCGACTACCACTACTTTAACCGCCGCTTCGACGTCAACAGCAACGACATCTTGCTGCAAGGCACCATGGCCGGCACGGTGGGCGATGGCCAGTTGGGTACGGATCTGAGGGTGAAAACGAACATTTTGGGAGGCAACGCCTTTGTCAAAACCGGCACTTCGTGCCTGTTTGAGTTGGAGCCCTTCTACAAGTTTTCGGGAAAGAACTGGGACTTGCGCATCGGCGCCAACCTGTTTGTCTTCGGCACCGACAGCACCCGTTTTGCAGGCGACTCCACCTACCGCAAACGCCCGGTTACCGGTTCGGCCAACATCCAAGGCCAGTTCGGACTGATTCCGGAGCTGTTCTACCTGGTGGCCGGTATCGGCGGTGAGTTTGACGACAACTCCTACACCGATGTCATCGACGAAAACCGCTACCTGCGGGCCGACCGTTGCGTCCGTCCGAGCTACACCCCGCTGTCTTCGACGTTGGGGCTCAAGATCAAGATCATGGACGGTTTCCTGTTTGATGTCAGCGGCAACTACAGCCTCATCAAAGACGAGCACTTCTTTGTCAACTACGCCTCGAGCGATTCGCTCTACACCAACACCTTTGAACCGGTTTACGCCAAGACGACCCACCTGGTACGCGTCAAAGCCGGCCTGCATTTCGATGCCGTCAAGGGGCTCGACGCCAGCGTCAACGCGCAATACAACCTGTGGGGGCTGAGCAAAGCCGACAAAGAGGCAGGCCTGGAGGCCTGGCACCGCCCGATGTGGGAAATCCGCGTCAAGGCCAGCTACGAATTCCTCAAGAAATGGAAAATCGGCGCTTCGTACGAATTTTTGGGTGGCCGCAAGGCCCTGGTACTGGGCGAAAAGAAAACGCTGGCCAACGTACACGATGTCAACCTGTTCGCCTCGTACAAGGCCCTCGACTGGCTGACCGTATACCTCGACATGAAGAACCTGGCCAACGTGCATTCCGACAGTTGGTACGGCTACCGCAACATGGGCATCAACTTCCTTGCCGGGGCCATCTTCAGTTTCTAACCTCCGCCACCAAGCATAACAAAAAAGGCACTGCCGCAGCAGTGCCTTTTTTGTGGGAAAGGGCGTTTATTCGGCCTTAAATCCGGCCGCCTCGATATAGCCGAGAGCCTTTTGACAATTGGCAAACCGGCAGTTCTCGAGCAGCTGGTCGAGCGCTCGGCGGGCAAGCTCCTGATCGGGACGCACCTGACGGATGGCGGCGTAAGTGCCCCGCTCCGAGGCGGCGAACTGCTGAATGGCCTCCCAGTTTTCGGGGGCCTCAAAGCCAACAAACGAAGAGGAGAACATCTTCTTGTAGGGCCAGAGGGTAAAGCCGATATTGTTGTCGCGCATCACCTTGGTCATCGATTTGAGCCATTCGTTGGTGTTGTGACCGGTCTCGCCCATGTACATGGCAATACCGACCGAGTCGCGGAACTGGATAAAGTCTTGGATACCCTTTTCGCTCGGCTCCTGACCGTAACGGTGACAGGTCAGCAGGAGGTTGGAGTCAAAGTCGAGGTGGCTGAACATCTTGAAATTGCCGTTCCATTGCGCACCGCCCCACAACACGATGTGCCTGGTGTCGTGCTGGCGGATAGCAGCCGTGGCGCGCATGTAAAGCGGCTCGAGCTGGGCGTTGAGCATCTCGAGGTCGGCTTCAAAATAATGGGCAATCGGCTCGTTAATGAGCTCGTAGCCCAAAATCAGGGGCTCGTCCTGGTAATAGTCGGCGATGCGGCTCCAAATCTCCACAAACTGCTGTTGGCAGCCTTCGCTCACAAACAGCCAGGGGTAGCCGTAGCTGTCGTCGATGTTGTCGCCGGTTTGTCCGCCCGGAGCGTCGTGCATGTCCAGAATCAGACGGATTCCGTGGGGGCGGCACCACGACAACACGCTGTCGATCCGCATAAAACCTTCGTTTTCATCGTAGCTTCCCATGTACTCGTCTCGCGTAAACAACTTGTAGTGGAAAGGCAGACGCAGGGTATTGATCCCAGTCGAGGCCAAATAGTCGATGTCTTCGCGCGTGATGTAGTTTTCCTTGAACTTGCGCCAGAAATCGGCGGCGTATTCGGGTCCCACCAGCTGGCAGAGCATTTCGTTGATCCAGTGTTGCGAGTTGGGGTCGGTCGGGGTCGCCGGCGTACGCGGCACCTTGTTGAAGCCGAACATATAGCCTTCGGGGTTGAGCCAGTTGCCGAGATTGGTGCCTTCGATAAAGAACTTATTGCCGGATTCATCGACAATATTGACACCATCGACCCGCAAAAACGACTGGGCATCGACCGATTCGGTTTTGCCGCCGGAAGAGCTGCAGGCGGAAAGCAGGGTGGCCAGGGCCGCCACCAAAACACACAGATTTTTTTTCATAGGTTATTTGATTGATTAATAAATGATTACTTCATCGGAGACAGCTTGGAGACGAGTGCCTGCAACTGGGGCATCACCTCGCCTTCGGCGGCATTGACGCGGTAACGCGCCTTTTGGTAAAACGGCCGCCGCTGCATCAGCATTTCGGTAATGGTGGTCAGCATCTCTTCGGGCGACTTGCCGTGGAGCAGCGGGCGGTCAACATGGCTCTCCTGCAAGTGTTTGAGCAGCATCGAAGCGGGCGTGTCGAGGTAGATGGTCATGCCGGCCCCGTTCATCAGGTCGATGTTGTCGCCGTAGCAGGGCATACCGCCTCCCGTGGCAATCACCACATCTTCGTAGGCCGCCACCTCCTCGAGAATCTGACGCTCGAGCTGGCGGAAGAAGGCTTCGCCCTTCAGCTCAAAAATCTTGCCCACCGTCTGGTGAAACCGGTTTTCGATAAACAGGTCGGTATCGATGAACTCCAGGCCCTCGGCCTTGGCCAAAAGTCTTCCGTAAGTGGTTTTGCCGCTACCCATGTAGCCTACTAAAAAGATTCGTTTCATGGCATGAAATATAACTTACAACACAGGACTGCTCAGGCGCGCCAACCGCTGTAGCAGGCGCTGTATGAACGGACGTTTTTTCCACGAAGCGGCGTGCAGACGCTTCGAGTTTTTGATATCTTGTCTGAATATTGCGGTCAATTCGCCCGCCACCCCCTCGTCGTACAAAAAGGCGCTGACTTCGAAATCCTGCTCAAAACTGCGGTAGTCCATATTGGCCGATCCGACGATGCTGAAATCGCCGTCGATGACCATGGTCTTGGCGTGGATAAAGCCTTTTTTGTACTGATAGACCTTCACCCCGGCATCCAGCAGCTCGCTCATGTACGACAACGACGCGGCATGCGACAAGTGCGAGTCGGAACGCATCGGAATCATCAGGCGCACATCGACCCCCGACATGGCCGCCGACTGCAAGGCGTTGAGAATACTTTCGTTGGGCAGAAAATAGGGCGATTGGATATAGACATACGACACCGCCCCGTGAATGGCGCTGCACATGCCCATCATGATGCTCTCCCAATCGAGGTCGGGTCCGCTGCCCACCATTTGCACATAGGTGGCGTTTTGAACCGAAGAAATGGGGAAAAAGCGGTCGCTCCGATGGATTTTTCCGGTCATGTACAGCCAGTCGTGCAAAAAGATGGTCTGCAACCCGGCAACGGCATCGCCCTCGAGGCGCAGGTGCGTGTCGCGCCAAACGCCCCACTCCAGGCCGTGGGTGTAGCGGTCGGCGATGTTGAAGCCCCCGGTATAGGCCACCTTGCCGTCGATAATGAGGATCTTGCGGTGGTTGCGGTAGTTGAGTTTGGTCGTAAAATACGGAAAGCGCAGTTTGAAAAACGACTGGAGTTTGACCCCCGCTTCGCGCAACTCGCGCAACATCTTGTTTTTGAGGTGCCACGAGCCCAAATCGTCGTAAATCAGGCGGACCTCCACCCCTTGCTTGGCCTTGGCGATGAGCATGTTTTTGAAGCGTTCGCCCGTTTCGTCCGATTCCACGATGAAATATTCGACATGGATGTGGTTTTCGGCCTTCTCCATTTCCGACAGCATCGAGTCGAGCAAGGTTTTGCCCTCGGTAAACAACTCCACGCGGTTGTTGGCGTAAAGCTCGGCCTCCGAATTCTTTTTGAGCATCGACGACAGGCGCGAGTACTTGAGCAGCAGGGGGCTGTAGTCGGTTTCGCTCGTATGCGCGAGCGCCGACGACTGGGCATTCGAAATCGCCTTGCGGATTTTGCGCGCCACCCGGGCCTGGCGCAGCGAACTGCGTCCGAAGACCACATAGAACAGCAGGCCCAGATACGGGATAAAGATCAGCACCAAAATCCAGGCAATCGCCCGCACGGGCCGCCGGTTTTCGAAAATCACAAGCGCGACACTGGCCAGAATGGCATACCAGTACAGCCCGTAAAACGCATATTTGAGGATTTCGAAAGCGAGGTTCATTGGGGAGTTTTTTGATAGTGATACATTCGGTGGCCCTGATATTCGGAAACCTGCCAGCAAAGATGCGGTGGCAGCGAGGGGGCCGGGGTGCCCTGGCCACATTTTTCGGGCCCCACCTCGACCTGCAGGGCGTCGTACAGGCCGGCCTGCAAGAAACGGCGGAGGGTTTCGGCCCCGCCTTCGACAATCAGCGACTGCAAGCCGCGCTCGTAGAGGGTCTGCATCACGGCGGGCAGGGTGTCGGCGTCGAAATCGAGCCGCACAAAACGCGGACGTTCGTCCTTGACGGCATTGAAAAAGACGGTCGGTTGGTCGGATTCATACAAATGCGCCGTCGGGGGGACCGACAAGTTGCGGTCGAACACCAGCCGGACGGGATGCGGGCCGTACCAGCGGCGGGTATGCAACTGCGGATTGTCCTTGAGGGCCGTGCGCGTACCGACCAGAATGGCCATCTCCTCGGCACGCATCTTGTGCACCAGGCACTTGGTGATGTCGGAAGAGATTCGGAGCGGTTTTTCGCCGGTTCCATCGAGAAAACCGTCGGCAGTCTGCGCCCACTTGAGGGTAATGTAGGGCCGGTGCAGCGTGTGATAGGTGAAAAAACGGCGGTTGAGCTGCCAGCCTTCGGCTTCGAGCAGGCCGCATTCGACCTCCACGCCGGCTTCGCGCAAGAGCATGACCCCGCGGCCGGACACTTGGGGGTTGGGGTCGAGGTTGGCGATGACCACGCGGCGCACGCCTTCGTCGATCAGACGCCGGGCGCAGGGCGGAGTCTTGCCGTAGTGCGAGCAGGGTTCGAGGTTGACAAACAGGGTGGCCTCCGCCAAAAGCGACTTGTCGGAGAGCGCATTGAGGGCGTTGACCTCGGCGTGCGGCCCGCCGAACTGGCGGTGGTAGCCTTCGGACAAAACCTTGTCGCCTACAGCGATGACACAACCGACCATCGGGTTGGGGGCCACCCGGCCCGACCCCAACTTTGCCAATTGCAGGCAACGGCGCATAAAAGCGATTTTCTGCTCGGTTGTCATCGATATTTTTTGTAGTTTTGCGGTATGGACAATTTGCGTCGATATTACGAATCCCAACTTTCGGGCCTTTACACCCGCAGCGAGATCGCGGCCCTGTTCAGGACCTTTGCAAGCGAGCTGACAGGCATGCCTCCCAGCGCCACGTACTTTTGCAAAGATAGTGATTTTAGTTCAAAACAATTCACCGACATGCAAACAATCGCGCAAAAATTGGCCCAGGGGCAGCCCTACCAGCAGATTTTGGGCTGGTGCGACAACGGCGGACGCCGCTGGCTGGTCAATGCCGATGTACTCATCCCACGACCCGAAACGGCCGAATTAATCGAAAGAATTGGAGCCTCCGGCCTCGAGCCGGCTTCGATTCTCGACCTGTGCACCGGCAGCGGATTCATCGCCGTATCGCTGGCTCTGCGCTACCCCAAGGCCCGGGTGGACGCCGTCGATTTGTCGGAAGCCGCCCTGCAGGTGGCCCGCAACAATGCCGGCAAGCACCAGGCCGACGTGGAGTTTTGGACCGACGACGTGTTGCACCCGTCGGACCGGCTGACCGGCAATGCGTACGACCTCATCGTGAGCAACCCCCCTTATGTCTGCGACAGCGAAAAAGCCGGCATGCAGCCGCAAGTCTATGCCTACGAGCCCGCGATGGCCCTGTTCGTCCCCGACGACGACCCCTTGCGCTTCTACCGCCACATCGCCCGTTTGGCAGCCTGCACGCTGCGGCCTGGCGGGCAGTTGTGGCTCGAAATCAACGAACGTTTCGGCTGGCAGACCTGCTCGCTGCTGGAGGATGCCGGTTGGGAAGCCCGACTCATGCAGGATTTGTCGGGGCGCGACCGTTTTGTTTCCGCCGCAAGGCGATAGGAAAATTCTTGCACCAGAATTTTTCATTTTCGTTTTTTTTTGTTTAATTTTGCGTAATAACGTATCCGCATCTTATGAACTATTTGAATTTTGACAAAACCGTTTTGTCGAATCTCGAGAAATCGCTCACCAAGGAGATGATCCGCACCAACCGTTCGGGCGCCTACAACAGCACGACCATCGTCGATTGCAACACGCGCAAATACCATGGCCAGCTGGTGATTCCGATTCCGGAAATCGACGGAAAGAACTATGTGCTGCTGTCGTCGCTCGACGAAACCATCATCCAACACAAGGCTGAATTCAATTTGGGCGTACACCAGTACCAAGGCCAGCAGTTCAGCCCCAACGGACACAAATACATCCGCGAGTTTTCGTGCGAGGTGATTTCGAAGACCACCTACCGCGTCGGCGGCGTCATCATTTCGAAAGAACGCCTGATGGTGTCGTACGAACCGCGCATCATCACCAAATACACCCTGATTGAGGCGCACTCGCCCACGATCATCCGCTTCAAACCCTTCCTGGCCTTCCGCAGCGTGCACCAGCTGTCGCATGCCAACGGCATGGCCAACCAGGGCTACGAACCGGTAAAGAACGGTATCCGCTGCAAACTCTACGAAGGATACCCCTATTTGTACATGCAGTTCAACAAGCAACCCGAATATCACCACGAACCTTACTGGTACAAAGGGTTGGAATACGAAAAGGAGCAGGAGCGCGGCTACGACTACATCGAAGACCTGTTGGTGCCCGGCTACTTTGAGATGCCGATCAAAAAAGGCGAAAGCATCTACTTTACCGCCGGTATCAGCGAAGCGGCCCCCCGGACACTCAAATCGGTATGGGACCGCGAGTTGGCCGAACGTATCCCCCGCACCGACATGTTCAACTGCCTCAACAACGCCGCCCAGCAATTCTACCGCAAGTCGGCCGAAGGCGAGGGGCTGCTGGCCGGTTATCCCTGGTTCGGCGTGCAGGCGCGCGCCCAGTTCGTGTCGCTGCCCGGCGCCACGCTGTGCATCGGACACCCGGCACGCTTCGACCGCATCATGCAGACCGCCATTCGCGAAACGGAAAAACTCTTTAAGGGTCAGAACTCCGATTTTATCGAAGAGCTGGATGCGCCCGACGCCTTGCTGTGGTGCATCTGGTCGCTGCAACAATACGCCCAGTTCAACGGATTCGACAGCCTGGTGGCCAAATACGGCGCATTTGTGCTCGACATCCTCAAGTTTATCAACGAGCAGAAACATCCCAACCTGTACCTGCACAACAACGGCCTGCTGTTTGTCAACGGACGCGAACGGCCGATGACCTGGATGAACGCGGTGGAAGACGGCACGCCGATTACCCCCCGTACCGGTTATGTGGTGGAAATCAACGCCTTGTGGTACAATGCCCTGTGCTTCGGCAAAGACATTGCCCAGGCCAAAGGACTGACGGCGCTGGTCAGCGATTTTGAAAAACAGATCGCAACCACTGGCGAAGCCTTCTTCCAGACGTTCTGGAACGGCATCTACCTGTACGACTATGTGCATGGCACCGAACGCAACCAGGAGGTGCGCCCCAACATGATTTTTGCCGTGTCGCTGCCCTACTCGCCGCTCGACAAATACCAGCAGAAGTCGGTGCTCGACATGTGTACCCGCGAGCTGCTGACCACCAAGGGCCTGCGAAGCCTCAGCCCGCAAAGCGGCTCGTACCGCCCCAACTATGTGGGTGGCATGAAAGAGCGTAACCGCAACTACCACAACGGACCGGTTTGGCCCTGGACTACCGGAGCCTACGCCGAGGCCTACCTCAAGATTCACAAACAGAGCGGCATTTCGTTTATCGACCGCCTGATGATCGGTATGGAGGCCGAAATGAAAAAACTGAGTATCGGCACCTTGTCGGAGCTGTTCGACGGCAACCCGCCCTATAAGGGACACGGCGCCATGTCGTACGCCCCCACGGTGGCCGAAATTTTGAGAACGTTAACCCTGCTAAAAAATATCGAGAACAAATGAAGGCACTGATGTTTGGATGGGAGTTCCCGCCGCACATTTTAGGAGGTTTGGGCACTGCCAGTTACGGATTGACCCGCGGCATGGCCCAGCAAAAGGACTTGGAGATCACCTTTGTCATCCCCAAGCCCTACGGCGACGAAGACCAAAGTTTCTTGAAGATTATCGGCGCGTGCAATGTGCCCGTGGTGTGGAAAGAAAACTCATGGGACCATGTCAACAACCGCATCGGCCAGATTATGCATCCCGACGAGTACTTCTGGTACCGCGACCACATCCGCTACGATTTTCGGCGCATCGGCACCAACGAGCTGGGCTGCATCGAATTTTCGGGCCGGTATCCCGACAACCTGATTCAGGAAATCGGCAACTACGAGGCCGTGGCCGGCGTTTTGGCTCACAGTTTGAGTTTCGATGTGATCCACTCGCACGACTGGCTGACCTATCCGGCAGGCATTTTTGCCAAGCAGATTACCGGCAAACCGCTGGTCATCCATGTGCACGCCACCGATTTCGACCGCAGCCGCGGGCAAGTCAACCCCACGGTATATGCCATCGAAAAACGGGGCATGGACATCGCCGACCACATCATCTGCGTAAGCAACCTGACCCGCAACACGGTGATTGAAAAATACCATCAGGACCCACGCAAGGTAAGCACCGTACACAATGCGGTGGACCCGATTCCGAACGTCGAAGAGTTCGTAAAAACCCCGCGCAAAGAAAAGTTGGTGACCTTCTTGGGCCGCATCACCATGCAGAAAGGACCCGAATATTTCGTTGAAACCGCCGCCCGCGTGCTCCAGCGCACCAAAAACGTCCGCTTCGTCATGGCCGGCAGCGGCGACATGATGAACGCCATGATTGACCTGGCGGCCGCCCGCGGCATTACCGACCGCTTCCACTTCCCGGGCTTTTTGAAGGGCCGGCAGGTGACACAGATGCTGGCCGACAGCGACGTCTATATGATGCCGTCGGTTTCGGAGCCGTTCGGTATCTCGCCCTTGGAAGCCATGCAGGTCGGCACCCCGTCGATTATTTCGAAACAATCGGGCTGCGCCGAAATTCTCAACCACGCCATCAAGACCGACTATTGGGACATCGACGCCATGGCCGACGCCATTTATTCGATTGTCGAATACCCGGCCATCTACGAAACGTTGAGCAAGGAAGGGCGCAACGAAGTCAACCAGATTACCTGGGACAAGGCCGGACTGAAGGTCCGCGACATTTACAACGCAGTAGTCAGATAAAAATAAAACACGATTGATATGAAAAACATTTGTTTCTACTTTCAGGTTCAAGTGCCTTACGTGATGAAACGCTACCGTTTCTTCGAAATTGGCAAAGACCACTACTATTACGATGATTTTGCCACCGAGCAACGCATCCGCGAGTGGTCCGAAAAGTCTTTTCTGCCCGCCAACCGCATCCTGCTCGATCTGATTCAGTCGAGCGGCAAAAAGTTCAAATGCGCCTTCGCCATTTCGGGCGCCTCGCTCGAATGCCTGGAGCAATACGCCCCCGAGGTCATCGACAGTTTCAAGGCACTGGCCGCCACCGGCGCCGTCGAATTCCTGGCGGAGCCCTACGGCCATTCGCTGGCTAGCGTTTACAACGACGCCGAATTTGAAAAACAGGTGAAGATGCAGGCGGCGAAAATTGAGGAGCTGTTTGGCAAGAAACCGACGGCCTTCCGCAACGCCGAATTGATTTACAGCGATGAAATCGGCGAAAAAATCGCCAAGATGGGCTACAAGACCATCTTGATCGAAGGCGCCAAGCACGTGCTGGGCTGGAAGAGCCCCAACTACGTGTACGAGCACCCGTACGTACCCAAAGTCAAATTGCTGACCCGCAACTTCGTGCTCAGCAACCACATCACGTTTGAGTTTTCGAACACCTCGTGGCCCGAATACCCGCTGACGGCCGACAAGTTTGTCAATTGGATTGCACAGGCCCCCAACGAAGAGCAACTCTTCAACATCTGGTTGGGCTACGAATCCTTCGGCATCATCCAAAAGGACTACACGGGCATCTTCGAATTCCTGAAGGCGTTGCCCGCACAAGCCGCCAAACGCAACATCGGCTTTGTCACGCCCACCGAGGCGGCCAAAGCGGCGCCGGTAGCCCAACTTTCGGCCCTGTACCCCTTCAGCTGGTCGGGCGAAGAAAAAGACATCAGCAGCTGGACCGGTAACCAATTGCAAGAAGAGGCCCTCAACAAACTG
>JAGCZK010000058.1 GCA_017960065.1 Paludibacteraceae bacterium | reverse complement strand
GAGGCACCCATGCCAAAGGTCAGCATGGTGGTGGTGATGATCAGCAAGTGGTTCTCCATGCCGATAAACCGGTTGAGCACCAGGTACCAGAGCGAAATGTCGAGCAGCGCCAGGCCGACGACGGTGAGACCCATCACCGCGCCCGAGCGGAAGGCCACTTTCAGGCCGCCGTCCAAACTTTTACGGGCGGCATTGGCGGTACGCGCCGACGCATAGGTGGCGGTCTTCATACCAAAGAATCCGGCCAAGCCCGAGAAGAATCCGCCGGTCAGGAAGGCGAACCACACCCAGGGGTTTTGCAGGCCGAACATCGACATGACACCGAATATGGCGGCCAGCACGACAAATACGATAATGACCACCTTGTACTGCTGTTTCAGGTAGGCCATGGCCCCTTGCCGGACGTAGGCGGCGATTTTCTTCATCAAATCCGTACCTTCTTCTTCCTTCATCATTTGCTTGAAAAACATCCAGGCAAACCCCAGTGCCAGCAGGGAGGCGGCAGGCACTGCCCAAAAAATGTGTGGAATTTCCATAGTCGTGATATTTAAGAGTTAATGCATGATCTTGTACAAAAGTTCTTTCATCAGTTCGGTGGTGTCGGTCGTCAGTCCGCCCAATCCCTTCGACTGGCAGTCGTACTGGCGCAAATAGCCGATGGCCTTGAAGGTCTGCATCTTGGTGTAGCGGCGCGCCGCTTCCTCGTAGTTGCGCAACTGGAATTCGGCCAATCCCAGTTTCGCTGCGGCGGACGGCCGCGACTTGTCGGCCATGTATTCATAAATCAACAGGTTCTGAAAGAAGGGGAAAAGCGTGCCCACAAACTGCTGGATCACGATGTCGGTGTTCAAAACCAGGCGGTTGGCACCGGCAATGTCGCGCTTGGCGATTTTGTCGGTCAGTTCGTAGGGCTTGTATTCGCGGCTGACGGCGGTGCTTGATTTGACTGCATCGAGCGTGATGCCGCCTTTTTCGCCCACCTGCAGGGCCAGTCGGTCGATGATGTTCTCCAGTTGCTGCAAGTTGGCCCCCACGTAATCGACCAGCATTTCGAGCGCCGCGCGTTCGATGCTGACTTTACGCGTATGGCAAAGTTCCTGAATGAATGCGGGCAGCTCGCTTTCGTAGGGGCGGACCGAATCGTACACGACCCCCAGCTTGTCGGCGGCTTTGAGCCAATTGCTGCGGCCGTCGATTTTCCCGTTTTTGTAGGTGATGACCAATACCGTGGTTTCGAGCGGTTTTTGCAGGTAGTATTCGAGTTTGGCCAACCCGTCTTTGCGTACCATCGCCTGCGCCTCTTTGAGGATGACCACCCGTCGGTCGGCCATTACCGGAAAACTGCGCGCTTCGTTGATAATCGTCTCGATGTCGGTTTCGCGCCCGTAGCGGATGACCTGGTTGAACTCGCGTTCGTCTTCGGTCAGGACGTTCTGCTCGATCCAGTTGCAAAGCTTGTCGATGTAATACCCTTCTTCGCCCGAAAGCACATAGATGGGGGCGAATTGTCGGAGTTGGAGCTGCCGCATGATGGCGGCATATTTGTTTTCTTTAGCCAAAACTTCTATCTTTGTGAGCGTATAACAAAGATAATAAATATTTTGGAAATCCGGTTTACAAATAAGGCAGGAAAACGATATATTTTTGATCCATTCCGCAAAAAAGAGGTTCCGGCCACCCCCGAAGAGTTGGTGCGCCAGTACTTCTGCCGTTATTTGGTCGATGAGTGCGGCTATCCCATGGTCAGCATCGTCAACGAGCGCGGGGTGGAGGTCAACGGGCAGTCGCTGCGTTGCGACACCCTGGTCGTCCGGCAGGGAAAGCCGGTTGCGCTCGTCGAATACAAGGCGCCGGAGGTCGAAATCACCCAAAAGGTGTTTGAGCAGGTGGCGCGCTACAACCTCGTGTTCGGGGTGCCGTACCTGTTTGTAAGCAATGGCCGCCAGACGTATGCCTGCCGCTACGATGCCGGGGCGGCTTCGTGGTCGTATTTGCAGACTATCCCGACCTGGGACCTGCTTTAGCGCATCTGGTGCGCGTATTCGATGGCGCGGTTCAGCTGCTCGTTGAATTCGTAGCCCGTTTTAAACTGCCGGCACACTTCGTCGAGCAGATTGTCCGAAAACAATAATTTTTCCGAAAGCGGTTTGCTGATGCAGTAGGCCTTGTATTTGAGCAGGTCGATGTCGGCAAAGTCGGCGGGGAATCCCGCGGGGGCTTTCTTGAGCTTTTCGTTGATCGAGAGGTCGAAGCCTTTGGCTTTGGCCAGATTGCGCTTGAAGTCGGCGGTGTTGTCGTAGATTTCCTCGCGGATGCTTTGCAGTTCCTCCTTGTCGGGACAGTAGGCGCCGATGGCCAGCAAATGCGTGTTGAGGTAATCCTGCCCGGCCGGCTCGATGTGGAAATAATAGCCACCGAAGCCCGACTTCTTGCCTTCGGGGCAGACGAACGCTCCGAAATGGGTTTTGTAAGGCCGCTTGTCGTTCGAAAAACGGATGTCGCGGTTGATACGGTAGGTGCAGTCCGACACTTTCAGCCCTTCGCAGCGGGGGTCGAAGGCGGCTACGCGTTCGATGAGCCGGGTGGTGAAGTCAAAAAAGTCGGCCTTTACGTCGAGGTACCACGAACGGTTGGCGTCGAACCAGGTCTTGTGGTTGTTTTCGGCCAACTCGGTCAAAAATCGGAGGATGTTTCTGCTGTCCATGTTTTTTTCTTTCAAAGATACATAAAAAACGGGAATCCCGAAAGACTCCCGTTTTAGTTGTCAGGCAACGGTCGGATTATTCGCCTTTGATGGCAGCGATACCCGGCAGAATTTTGCCTTCGATGGCTTCGAGCAAAGCACCGCCACCGGTCGAGATGTACGATACTTGGTCGGCCAAGCCGAATTTGTTGATGCAGGCTACCGAGTCACCTCCGCCGATGAGCGAGAAGGCGCCTTCTTTGGTAGCGGCGGCAATCGCATTGGCGATGGCTTTCGAACCGGCGGTAAAGTCGTCACATTCGAATACGCCGGCCGGGCCGTTCCACAAAATGGTTTTGGCACCCTTGATGGCGTTGGCGAATTTTTCCTGGCTCTTAGGACCGGCATCCAATCCTTCGAAACCGTCGGGAATGGCACCCGAGGCGCAAATTTTAACTTCGGCACCCGGTTTGAGCGACATCGAATCGAAGTCGAAGGCGTTGGTTACGACCGAGTCGGTGCCCAATACCAGTTCCACGTTGTTCTTTTTGGCCAGCTCTTGGATGTTGAGGGCCAAATCCAATTTGTCTTCCTCGCAGATCGAAGCGCCTACGGTGCCGCCGTTAGCTTTGGCGAAGGTGTAGGTCATACCGCCGCAGAGTACCAGACGGTCCACTTTGGTCATCAGGTTTTCGATGATACCGATTTTGGTCGATACTTTCGAACCGCCCATGATGGCAACGAACGGACGTTTGATGTTGTTGAGCACGTTGTCAACGGCCTTCACTTCTTTTTCCATCAGGTAGCCCAACATTTTGTTGTTGGCATCGAAGTAGTCGGCGATGACAGCCGTCGAAGCGTGTTTGCGGTGAGCGGTGCCGAAGGCGTCGTTCACATAGCAGTCGGCGTACGAAGCCAAAGTTTTGGCAAAGTCTTTTTGTTTGGCTTTCATTTCCTTCTTGGCAGCCTCGTATGCGGGATCTTCTTTGTCGATGCCTACGGGTTTGCCTTCCTCTTCGCCGTAGAAGCGGAGGTTTTCGAGCAAGAGCGCTTCGCCCGGTTTCAGGGCTTTGGCAGCGTCAGCAGCCTTGGCGCAGTCGGGAGCGAACGCCACTTTGACACCGAGGGCGGCCGATACGGCGTCCACGATTTGGCTGAGCGAGAATTTGGCATTCACTTTGCCTTTGGGTTTACCCATGTGCGACATGATGATGAGGCTGCCGCCGTCGGCCAAGATTTTTTTCAGGGTCGGCAGAGCGCCACGGATACGGGTGTCGTCGGTGATTTTACCGTTTTCGTCGAGAGGAACGTTGAAGTCCACGCGAACGATTGCCTTCTTTCCGGCAAAGTTGAATTTGTCAATGGTTTGCATAATTGTTAGGTTTTAACTGGATTATTTGTATTCTTCTTTTTCTTTCTTGATGGCGGGTTGCGCCAGGATAATCACCCAGAATTTGCCCGTGCGTCCGGCGCCGACGATGGTCACGTCGTTGTTCATCAGGTTGTTGCACGATTCGGGGTTGTTGAGCCAGTGGTCGATGGCCAGCATTTCGTCGCCCTCGATGCAGGCGATGCATTCCACCGCAAAGCGGATGCTCATGCCACCGTCCTTCAGGCGGTCTTCGAGCGAGCTGCCGTCGAGCCCGACGTGGCTCAGGTACATGTACTGGCCGACCACCAACTCCTGGTTGTTGTCGTACAGGTGCTCCGAGTACTCCTTGGCGATGTCGGCCAGATCGGCGTTCCAATGCAGTTCGCTGGTCGGCTTTACGTCTTTGTTGCCGCAGCGGCAGCCTTCGGCGCGGAGTTGGTTGAGCTGGTCGAGGATCGCCCCTTCGTCGATTTGGGCGTAGGCGCTACACAGGCAAAGCAGCAGGCAGGCGGTCAAACTCAGTTTTTTCATCAGGCTATGGATTTTTCGCAAAAATAGGAATTATTCTCAATATTGTTCTCCCTCGTTGGGGAAATCTTTGCTTTTCACGTCTTCGATGTAATGGCTGACGGCTTTGGTAATGACACCGTTGAGGTCGGCATAGCGGCGTAGGAAACGGGGCGAGAAGCCCTGGGTGATGCCCAGCATGTCGTGCATGACCAGCACCTGTCCGTCAACGCCACCGCCGGCACCGATACCGATCACCGGTATGCTGACCATTTGTGCCACTTTGGAGGCCAGGTCGGCCGGAATCTTTTCGAGCACCAGCGCGAAACAACCGGCTTTTTCGAGCAGTTTGGCATCGTTGATGAGCTTGTTGGCTTCGGCCTCTTCTTTGGCGCGAATGGTGTAGGTGCCGTATTTGTTGATGGATTGGGGCATCAGGCCGAGGTGTCCCATGACGGGGATGCCTGCGGCGATGATTTTGGAAATGTCTTCGATGAGTTCCTCGCCGCCTTCGATTTTGAGCGAGTCGGCGCCGGTTTCCTTCATGATGCGGATGGCGGCTTCGAGCGAGCGTTTCGGGTTACCCGAGCAGGTGCCGAAGGGCATGTCAACGACGACCAGTGCGCGTTTGACGGCCTTAGCGACGTTTTTTGCCAAAAAAATCATTTCGTCGAGTGTCAGCGGCAGGGTGGTGGCGTTGCCGCAGATAACGTTGGAGGCGGAGTCTCCTACCAGAATCACATCCAGCCCGGCCTGATCCAAAATGGAGGCCATCGAGTAGTCGTAGGCTGTCAACATGCTGATTTTTTCGTCGCGCTGCTTCATTTCGAGCAGGCGGCGTGTCGTGACCTTGCGTTGGTCGTCTTTTGCTTGTACCGACATACTATGCGTTTTTGAACTTCGCAAAGTTACAAAATACGTCGGGTTTTACCAATGATTTGACAAGTTTTTGTTGCAAAAATGCGGGAAGGCCCGCAGGCTTACCAGTAAACGACCGGACACAAGTCTTTTTTCTTGGTCGGAATGGTGTAGATGAGCGAGATTTCGTTCGACCACGAACCGTTTTTCTTGGTTTGGGTGTAGAGGTCGAAAATGTAATAGACCTGCAGCCCCATGTAGTATGCGCCGGCGGTGAACGACACGGTGGTCACCTGGGTGAAGTCGCTCTTGAGCGAAGCGCCCAGAATGACGGGCTGGAAGCAGACACCTGCCCCGAGGTAGGCCAGTTTGAAGTCGGCCTGCTGCTGGTACGAGGCGTTGGCGAAGAAGTAGCTGTCCGACTTGGTGTAGCTCATCAGGCCACGGCTCTTTTTGAGGTCTTGCGTAAAGTGGACGGTGCCCACAAAGCGGCGGGGAAGTTTTTGTGCCCCCTCCACAAAACCGTAGTCGGGCTCTGCCAGGTGGTAAACGGCGAACCCCACGTTGAGGATGCCTTCCCACAGGTAGTTGATTCCGGCCGAAAAGTCAAACACCGTGCGGTGGTCGCTTTCGAAGTATTCGACGGTTTCGGGCATGACAAAACCGGTGGACATGATGTACTGGTCGCCGAAGACCATCTTGTTGTAGTCGGCATAGTTGGCGAAGACACTGGCCTGCACGCCTAGCCGCATGAAGTGTTTCTGGTCGCGGGTCAGGCGGATGGTGTGGCCGTAAATGGCGTCGATTTCGTGGGTCTGGAAGGCGCCGTCGGCCATGTTGTCGTAGGTGTAGGCGACACCCACCGAGCACATGCGCTTGTATATGTTCTGGTCGTACGAGGCGCGCACGGTGTGGTAGTGGTTGCTCAGCATCGGCCATTGCAGCCGGTAGTTGAGACCGAAACGCACCGAGTAGGCGCCGCCCACCACGGCCGGGTTGAGGCTGAACGGTACGATGTTGTGGTTGGAGAAGGTGTAGTCCTGAGCCGCCACGCCCAAGGCGCACAAGGCTCCGATTCCCAATCCAATCAAGCGTTTGATGTATCTGTTCAGCTGCATTATCGTACCAAGTTGACGTGTCCTTTGCGCGTTCCTTCTTTTTTCAGCCCTTCGGCGTCACATTCGTATTGGACCACCCATCCGTAAACACCCCACGGACAGGCCTTGCCTTCGAAGGTGCCGTCCCAGGTGTCTTCCATGCTTTCGCCCGTATAGACGATTTCGCCCAAGCGGTTGTAAATGATAAACTTAAAGCTCGTGACGTAGCGTCCGCCAAAGAACCGGAAGGTGTCGTTAGTGCCGTCGCCGTTGGGGGTGAAGGCATTGGGCGCCCAAAATTCCTTCCAGGCGTATATCGGGGCTTCGCCGGTAAAGCGGCATCCGTATTTGTCGATGGCCAGCACATTGACGGTGAAGGCCTCATCGACGTTGTCCATTTCGTAAGTGTGGCTGATGGTCTGACCGATGGCTTCGGGCGTGCGGTCGCCGGCATCCCAGTACCAGGTACTGCCCAAGTCGGGCGAGATACCCATGAAGCGCACGGTCGAGCTTTCCTCTTCAATCCAGTTGGGGTCCACCTCAAAACTGAATACCGGGTCGGGCAGTTCGCCGATATAGACCGAGTCGGCTTGCTCACAGCCATATTCGGAGTAGCCGGTGACGTAAATCCAAGTCGGTCCGCTGACCGTGGCGCGCAGGCGGTTGGCCTGGTTCGAGGCGATGACGTTGCTTTCGGGGACGCTGCGCCACTCGTATGTGGACGCGCCGCTTACCGACAGCATCACCGAGTCTTCGCGACCGGGGCATACGCTGAATTCGTCAAACCGCAGCAGCGTCTTGGGGGCCGGCAGGATTTCGACGGGAACCTGCATCGAGGCCACGCAACTGCCGCTTCGGCCGGTAACCGTAAAGGTGGAGGGCACGTTGATGTGGGTGGTCATGGATTCGGTCTGTTCGCCAGTGTTCCACGAGAACGATTTGGCACCGGCGGCCGTCAGGGTGAATTCGTGGTTGCGGCATACGGCGGTGGGGCCGGTCACCATCAGGTTGGGTTTCGACATGGCCTCGATGTGGATGACGAGGCTCTTCGTACAGTTTTGTTTGGTACCGTACATCACAATGTCGGTGGTCTCTTCCATCACTTGCGAGTATTGCGCGCCAATCGACCCGTCGGGCCAGAGATAGGTGGTGGCGCCCTGTCCGATCAGGCGGATGGTGTCGCCCACGCAAACCAAGGTTTCTCCGCCGAAATCAAGTTCGGGGTCTTCGACCGGGCTGACGGTCCACGAATCGGTGGCCGTACAGTTCTTGTCGGTGATGGCCGTTACCGTAAAGGTCGATACCGTGTTGATGGTCGGCTGGATCACGGCGCCGACATCGCCCGTATCCCACGAATACCCGTAGGCATTGCCTTCGGCCACGACGTTGACCACATCGCCGTAGCAAGTGGTGACCGGGCCGCTGGCCTTGACTTTGGGCAGCGGGTTGACAGTGACGTCTTTGCTCTTGGTGGTGAGGCAACCGTATTCGGAGTAACCGCGAACGGTGTAGGTGGTGTGCTGGTCGTAGGGGCGCACGGTAATGCTGGCCGTCTGGTCGGAGTTGAAGGTGTTCCAACGGTAGGTGGCGGCTCCGCTGGCGGTGAGCGTGATGTCTTCGCCCGCACAAATCTCCGACTCGCCCTCGATGTTGACAATCGGCAGCGGACGGATGGTGATGGGGATGGTCAGCGGGGTGGTGCAGCCGTTGAGCGTGCCTTCGACATAATACGAGGTCTTGCTCTCGGCCAATTCGGCCAAAAAGCCGATGGTCGATTCGTTGTGCGTCCAATAGTAGCTTTCGGAGTTGCCGGTCATGGTCAGCAAAATCGAATCGCCGTAGCAGAGGTCGGTCCGGCCGATGTAGTCAACCGTCGGATAGGCGTAAACGGTCACGTTCTTTTCGGTGGTGAACGAGCAGTTGTGCGAATCGGTGCCGGTGGCCGTAAAGGTGTGGACGGTTTCGATGCCGCTCAAAACGGTGGCGTCGTAAATGGTGTGGGTGGTGCCGGCGGTGCGGTCTTCCCACAGGTACGATTCCACGGGGTCGCCCGTGGCGCTCAATTCAATGGGCGTGCCTTCGCATACCGATTCCGGGCCTAAAATCACCACGTCGGGAAGCGGGTGTACAGTGAGGTCGAAGCGGGCCACGCCTTTGCACTGCTTGCCGCCGTAATCGGCGTAGATGTTGTATCCGGTCACAGAATAGGTGGTCGGCTGGCGGGTGGTCACGATGTTGTAGTCTTCGGTGCTTTCGTCCAACCAGCGGTAGATGTCGGCGCCATTGGCTTCGAGCGTGGTGGTGTCGCCGGCGCAGATGGCCTTTTCGCCAGTAATGGTGACGTAGGGGTTTTCCAACGAGTAGAGCTGGATTTCGATGCTGTTGGAGCAGCCGTTTTTGGTACCGACCACGCGGCAGAGGGTGTCGCGGGCGGCCACATAGGTAAAGGTGGCGCTATCCGACTGGTTTTGCCACAAGTAGGTGTCGGCACCCTGCACGGCAATGTGGAAGGTGTCGCCTTTGCACATGATGGTGTTGCCCGAGTAGGTCAGGTTGGGCAGCGGAATCACCACCATGGTTTTTTGTGCGGTGTTCTGACAACCGTTTCCGTCCACACCCAATACGGTGTAGGTGTTGGTGACGCCGGTGCTGATGTAGTAGCTGTCGCCCGAAAACTCTTGGTTGCTGCCGCGCTCCCAGGTGTAGGATTGGGCGCCTGTTGCCTGCCAGGTGGCGTTCTCACCGTAACACATCGAGCCCGGGCCGTTGATGCGGATCGTCGGAAGGGTATCGACTCTGACGGTGAACTGGTCGGTGCCGGTGCAGCCGTTTTCGGCCGTGGCCGTCACCCGGTAGGTGTTGTCGCTAAAGAGCGCCTCGGTAATCGATGCGTTGGTAGGGCCGTGCGACCAGTTGTACAGCAGGTTGCCCAGGCCGCTGGCGGTAAGGGTGACCAAATCGCCCGAGCAGATGCGCTCCTTGCCGTTAATGGTGACTTGCGGGTTCTGCTTGGCGGTCAGCTGCATCTGGTCTTTGGCGCAACATCCGTTCGAACAGCCGGTTACCGATACCAAACTGTCTTTGGTGGCGACAAACGACAGGCTCTCGGCCGTGCTGCCGTTGTGCCAGGTGTAGGTTTGGGCGTTGTTGGCCGTGATGCGGAAGGTTTCTCCGACGCAGACCTCGTTGATACCGGTCAGGGTGACGTCGGGAAGGGGTTTGACGCGCACATTGACTTTTTTGGTGCTTTGGCACTGCTTGGTGTCGGTGGCCGTCACTTCATAGCTGAAGGTGCCGCTGCTGGCCGGATAGTCGTGGTATTCGGCTCCCGAACCGTAGTCTTTCCAGTTGTAACTGTAGATTTCGTCCGAAACGGCTTGCAGACGGATCTGCTCGTTCAAGCAGTATTCGGTAGCGCCTTCGATGGCAAAGTTGGGCAGGGCCTGTACTTTCAGCGAAATGACCGTGTCGGACGAGCAGCCGTTGGTGGTGCCGCGCAAGGTGTAGCGATAGGTCGAAACCGACATGGGGGATACCGACAACTGCTCGTCGGTCGAACCGTTGTGCAGCCATTCGTAACTGTCGGCCCCTTTGGCGACAAAGGTGGCGATGTCGCCCAAACAGATTTCGGTCGGGCCGTTGTAATAGACGTACGGATTGCGCTTGACTTTGAGCAGGGTGTCGATTCTGTCAGAGGGGCAGCCTTTGAGCCAGCCTCTCAAGCTCAGCGAAATGTTGTGGTCGGCCGTATGGGTGTAGGTGGCCGCCGTCAGGCCGGTGGGCTCGCTGTTCTCCTCCCAGCTGAACGAGGTGGCGTTGGTCGATGCGGCGATGATGCGGAAGGTTTCGCCTTCGCACAGCTCCATGTTGCCGTTGATGGAGATATTGGGCTTTGTTTTGACAAACACTTGGCGGTTGGCCGTTCCGGTGCAGCCGTGCGAGTCGGTTCCAGTGACGTAAAAACGGGTGTTGCGGGTCAGCGGTTCGCTGGTGAATTGCGCTCCGGTCGTGTTGCTCGCGGTCCACAGGTAGGTGCTGGCGCCCGAGGCGGTCAGTGCAACCGTTTCGTTGACGCAAACCGAGTCGCGCGAGGTGATGGTGATGGTCGGTAGCGGCAATACGGTCACCAAAAATTCGGCCGAGTTGCGGCAGCCGTTATTGTCGGTGGCCGTGACGGAGTAGTTGGTCGTGGCCGAAGGACGGACGTGGACTTCCTGTCCGGTGGCACCGTGCTGCCACTGGTAGCGGCGGATGTTTTCGCCAATGACTTTCAGGGTGTCGGCAACGGTCGAGGCGTAGCAGATTTCATTCTTGCCGGTGATGCTGACGCGGGGCAGGGTGTAAAAGTCGAGGCGTACCTCGATGGTCGATTCGCAGTCGCCTTCGCGGCCGATTACCGTAAAGAGCTGGTTACGGTTGAGGGCGACGATGTCGGTGCGGATACGCGCGGTGCTGCCGTCGTCCCATTCGTAGTCGAAGGCACCGTCGAGAACAATGCGGTAGTTGTCGCCGATACAGGCGGTTTCGAACGAGTAGCTGAGCTCGGGGCGCGGAATGGTCAGCGCCGATTTGGGCAGGCTCGACTTGCAGCCGTTGGCGTCGGTGCCGAATACGGTGTAGCGGCCCGATTGGGTCACCAACAGGTTGGCGGTGCTCGAAATGGCGCTGCCGTTTTCGTTTTGCCAATAGTAGGTTTTGGCGCCGCTGGCGGTCCAGGTGGTCGAAGATTCTTCGCAGAAACTGGTTTCGCCTTCGATCGACAAAATGGGCAGTTGCAAGACATTGACCACCCAGTTGGCGGTGTCCTTGCAGCCGTTATTGGCGGTGACGATGACTTTGTATTCGGTGGTGTCGGTCGGGGTGATGGTCAAGTCGCGAGTGTGCGCGTTGGCTCCCATCCAGTCGTAGGTGGTGGCGTTGGTGATGGCCGAAAGGGTGAGCGCGTCGCCGAAGCAGACCTGGGCATCGCCTTGGATATAGACCGACGGCAGTTGTTTGGGCGTGATGTCGAGTTTCGCATGGTACTCGCACCCGGCGGCGTCGGTCGCTTCGACACGGTAGGTGGTGAGGCCGTCGTCCGACACGATGATGTCGTCGAGGTAGGTTTTGTCTTCGCTTCCGCTAACGGCAATGTTTTTCTTGTACCAGGTCCAGTGCTGCATAGAGCTGGCGCCGATGAGGTACAGCCGGTTGAGGTCGCCCGAGCAGGGGTCGGTACCGTCGATGCTGATTTCGGGGAAGGCTTTGACGTTGACCAAAAAGTTGCGTTCCATCTGGCATCCGGTTTTCGACTGCAAGGTGAGTTTTACCGTGTAGTTGCCAGGGGCCTGGTAGGTGTGGCTGTGCTCTGTGCTGGGGTTGTAATCCGGGTCGGAGCCGTCGCCGTAATCCCAAATGGCCAGCGTGATGATGTCGTTTTCGATGGTTGTGGTGTCGGTAAACGCGATTTCGCCCAGGCAGCGTTGCTGGTAGGTGAAGCCGGGTTTGATGACCACGGGGTTCAACTCGGTCTCGAGGGTGGTGGTGAAGCAGCCTTTGGTCACTTTGCACCGGTAAATCACCCCTTCGGTGATGCTGGCCCGCGGAATGGTGACGGTGTAAGGCGTGGCCGGATCGACGGTGATGGGAATATTGTCGCTACGGGTCCATTCGTAGGAGTCGAACATGTCGGGGGCGGTGATGGTGGCGTCGGCATCGCCGCAGGCGTAGGGAGTCAGCGCCAGCGACTGGGTTTCGCCGCGGAAGTAGCCGTAGGCCTCGTGGCTGCCGGCATTCGGGTGGCCCGATCCGAGTCCTTGCAGACAGTCGTGGGTGATCAGGGTGATGCGGGCGGTTTGTCCGATGTAGTCGCCCAGGTAAATGTATTCGGTGGTCCAGTCGCGATAGACGTAGTACGACTGCCGGGTGGTCGATTGCAACGATCCGAGGGGGCAGATGTTGGTGTTGCGGGTCATGATGCCGGTTTTGGTGGAGTCGGCGTCCGCAATGAACTCACCGCAAGTGGCTTTGGAAATGACGTCGCCGGTGGCCGGATCGACGATGTTGATGCTCATCAAAAAGTAGGGGATACGCGGACCGCGGTGGTTTTCGCCCTGGGCTTCGGGCGCTTGCAGTGCGCAGGCGTACTGGCAGGTGAGCAGAACGGTGTTTTCGGTGATTTCAAATTCGTATTCCATCTTTTCGGCGGCGGCATGTTCGGTGCAGACGCCTTCGGG
>JAGCZK010000011.1 GCA_017960065.1 Paludibacteraceae bacterium | reverse complement strand
CTTTACCGACCACAACTACAACCTCTGGTGCCTCAACCCGCTGATGTTTTGGCCGCTGCTGTCGTTGTGCATTCGACCGGTGCGCCGTTGGGATTGGGGGTTTTACGGCATTTGGACGCTCAGCACGGCCTTGTTCCTACTGGCCATGCCGTTTGTACCGCAAGACTTGCACCCCGCCATGCTGCCGATAGCGGGCATGTTCCTCTGCCGGAGCGTCTGCCGCGTGCTGCTGCATAAAAAAACAGGCTTGAGATGACTCAAGCCTGTTTTTCTTTTGTGTGAATGTCGATTAGTTCAAAGCCACAAAGATTTCCTTGCCTTCTTCCTTCACCGAGATTTTGCCTTCGCGAAGCAACCAACCGAATGCGGCATACAAGTCTTTTTCGGTCAACTTGGTTACTTTCTTCAAGTCTTTTACTTCTACGGCCTTTTTAGCACCGTTCAATGCTTGCCATACGAGGCCTGCATTGGTTCCTACTTTCTTTTCCATTGTATTAATGAATAAATAGTGAATAAATATAGTTCATTTTTGACGTTGCAAAGTTAACCATTAAATTCTTTATTGCACCATTCCCCTTCTTTTTTTTACACCAATTTTCAGGAATTACACCCCTTTTTTCACAGATATTACAATTTTGGTACAACAACATAAGAAAAACCGACCCCGTCAAGGGTCGGTTTTCGAGAGCCACTTCCCGGACTCGAACCGGGGACCTACGCATTACGAATGCGTTGCTCTACCAACTGAGCCAAAGTGGCTTAAGGACGCACAAAAGTAGTGCTTTTATTTGAAAATGCAAAACTTTAGTGCGTTTATTTGAAAAAATCTATTCATACAGCTGCACTTGCCCACGCAAGGCCTCGAATTTGGGCTGTGGCCGACGCCAGGCGTCGAGCAGGGGTTGGAGGCGGCCTTGTTCGAGCAGCGGGCGGTAGAGCTTGCTGCCACAGACCTGGTCGAACATCCGCCACTGCGTGGCCGTCGGCTGGCGCAGAAACGGCTGTTCGGGATAAAGTTTCTGCAGCATATTGATGATGACAAACTGCACTTCGGTCAATTTTACCGCATTAAAATCGGTGACATGCAGTTCGACGCCATGCACCGCCCCGCCCTGATACAGCCCGTATAAAGGCTTGTAATGAATGGGACGGAACAAGATGCCCTCCAGTTGCAGCGCATTGAGGCTGTCGGCCAGCTGACTGGCATCTATCCACGGTGCGGCCACCGTCTGAAACGGCAAAGTATAGCCGACACCGATGGATAACACGCCCAACTCACCCAAAATCCCCGTCGCCGGGTAATACAAGGCCGTTTCGGCGTGCGGAATGTGCGGCGAGGTCGGCACCCAAGGCAGCCCCGTGTCGGCAAAGCGCATGGAGCGTTTCCAACCCTCCATCGGCACCACCTGCAAATCACAGCCGATTTCATCGTTGAGATACAAAGCCAACTCACCCACCGTCATGCCATACACGTACGGAATATCGAATTGACTGACAAACGAACGGCAGCCGGAATCAACGCCTCCACCCTCTATCTTATTGCCTCCCAAAGGATTGGGACGATCGAGCACCACCACCGTCAAATCGGCCTCGCATGCGGCCTCCATCACCTTGCCCAGGGTACTGATAAAGGTATAGGAACGGCAGCCGATGTCCTGAATGTCATAGACCAGCACCTCGATGCCACGCAACATTTCGGGCGTGGGCTTGCGGGTCTTGCCGTAAAGCGAATAAATGGGCAGACGGGTCTTGGCATCGCGCGCATGGGCCACCTTGTCGCCGGCGGCCACATCGCCGCGCACCCCGTGTTCGGGGGCAAAAAGCGCGATCAAATCCACATTTTCGGCTTGGTAGAGGATATCGACGGTACTCTGCAAGTGGCTGTCAACCCCGGTGGCATTGGTAACCAACCCCACCCGTTTGCCTTGCAGCAAATCAAAACCGCGCTCACGCAGCACTTCGATGCCGGTCAGCACCTGCGCCAGCGCCGGCACCGCCCCACACAGCAGGCAGCACGCTACAAGCGACCGTATGAATTTTTGACCAACCATTTGTTCAAAGCAATTAGAAGCGTTCCGAAAAAGAGCGATGAAACCGTCAGAATCCAGAAGATGACCGAGGCGCCAACCCGACTGGCAAACGCAGCGAGGTAACCGGCCAGCATGTTGGCGACAAAACTGCTTGCCAGCCACACCCCCATCATCAGCGAGGCCAGGCTGACCGGCGACAGGCGGTTGACCATCGACAAACCGATGGGCGACAGGCACAACTCACCGACCGTATGCAAAAAATAGGCCCCCACCATAAATCCGATGTTGGCTTTGACCGCCGTGTCGGCCACATCGCCGCCCCGCTGCCATACGGCACCGAGCAAAACCACAAAGCCCAAGCCCAGCAACACCAGGCCCCAGCCCATTTTGATGGGGATGGCCGGTTCTTTTCCGCGACTGCCAAGCAGCACCCAAACAAGCGACATCACCGGTGCGAGCACAACAATCAGCAACGGATTGAGCGCCTGCAGCCACGCCGTCGGAACCTCGAAACCACCCACCATACGGTCGACATACTTTTCGGCAAAGAGCGTCATCGACGAGCCGGCTTGCTCGTATCCGGCAAAAAAGGCCACCGAAAACAAGGTCAGAATCAGAATCACCGCCGAGCGGCTCCGTTCTTCGTGCGTCAGGGTCTTCACCACCGACTGGCGCTGCTCTAATAGCGGGGCCTTGGGTTTCAGGCCGATTTCACCGAGCAATCGGGGCGAAAGCAGCTGGTAAAACAGCAGGCCGAAGGCCAACCCGATGGCCGAAGCCAGAAAACCGGAGCGGAAGCCGTATTTCACACTCAGCCACCCGACCAGCAGCGAGGAGCAGAACGCCCCGACATTGATGCCCATATAAAAAATGGTATAGGCGCCGTCGCGACGGCTGTCGCCTTCGGGATACAAATCGCCCACCATCACCGAGATGTTGGGTTTGAAGAAGCCGTTGCCGAGAATCAGCAGCACCAGCCCGCAATAAAGCAGGTAGCGCTCGGTCGAAGCCGCCAGGCACAACTGGCCGGCCAGCATGATCAGCGACCCGATGGTAATGCTGCGGCGCTGGCCGATGAAGCGGTCGGCCAACCACCCGCCAATAAGTGGGGTGAAATAGACAAAGCCCGTAAACAAGCCGTACAACAAGCTGGCGTTTTCTTCGGTAAAGCCCAGTCCGCCACGGACATACGCCGCCGTGAGGTACAGCACCAGAATGGCCCGCATGCCGTAATAGCTGAAACGCTCCCACATTTCTGTCAAGAAAAGCAGGTACAGCCCCTTGGGGTGACGGGCAATCGACGGAAGTTTATTCGACATAAAGCACTAATCCTTTGAGGTACTCCCCTTCGGGGTGACAGATGTTGACCGGATGGTCGGCCGGCTGGGTCAGCTGGTGCAGGATGCGCACCTTGCGGCCGCTCATCACCGCGGCCGAAAACACCGCCAGCCGGAACTGCTCTTTCGACACGGCCTGCGAACAGGAGAAGGTGAACAGGATTCCTCCCGGTTGGATTTTTTCGAAAGCCTTGGCATTCAAACGCTTGTAGCCCTGCAACGCATTCTTCAGTGCCGCCCGGTGTTTGGCAAACGCTGGCGGGTCGAGCACAATCAGGTCATAGCTGCCGCGCTCCATGCGGTCCAAAAACTTGAAGGCGTCTTCGACATAGGCCGTATGACGCGCGTCGTCGCCAAAATTGGATTGTATATTGCTGTTGGTCAAGTCAATGGCCTTGGCCGACGAATCGACCGAATGCACCAGGCTGGCTCCCCCGCGCATGGCGTAGCACGAGAATCCTCCGGTATAGCAGAACATATTGAGCACCTTGCGCCCCGGCGCATAGCGTTCGAGCAGCATCCGGTTTTCGCGTTGGTCGATAAAAAAGCCGGTTTTCTGGCCGCGCGCCCAGTCGATGGCAAACTGCAGGCCGTTTTCGTAGGCCACCGCATCGGTGTCCTCGCCGATCAGGTAGCCGTTTTCGGCCTCGGTGTCGGCCTTGTAGGGCAAAGTGGTCTCCGACTTGTAGAACACGTTCTTGATTTTGCCTTCGGAAATGTCCACCAGACACTGGGCAATCTCCTGACGGTGCAGGTGCATGCCCACCGAATGGGCCTGCATCACGGCCGTCGAACCGTAAAAATCGACCACCAGGCCCGGCAGGAAGTCGCCTTCGCCGTGCACCAGCCGGAAGCAGTTGTGACGGTCGGTATAGTCGAGGCCGATACCCAGCCGCATCTGATAGGCGGCCGTCAGGCGCTCTGTCCAGAAACTGCGATCAATCAGCCGGTCTTCGAACGACAGGATGCGGACGGCGATGCTGCCGATCTGGCAATGGCCGACGCCCAAAAAGCGTCCGTCGGAGGCCAGCACGCGCACGATGTCGCCTTCTTCGAGGCCTTTGTCGGCACGCGCCACCGCCCCCGAAAACACCCAGGGGTGAAAACGGTCGGGCGAGGATTCCTTGCCCTTTTTGAGGGTCATTGATTTGTAAGACATAAATCTCGTTTGAGTTGTTGCCAAATATCCATACAGGCCCAGGCGTCGATGGCCGCATAAAACTGCTGGGGCTCGGTCAGCGACGAAGCCTCCCAGTTGGTGAGCCTTTGGGATTTCGATATTTTTTTGCCAAACATGATGGCGTAGATTTTTTGCAGGCTCAGATCTTCGATGCCCACTTTGCCCACTTCGTTCTGCAAATCGACAAAGCCGGCGGGCTGGAACTGCATCCGGCGCGACATGGCGCGGAAATCATCGCGCAGCGACAATCCGACCTTGAGCAGGCGGGCATCCGACAGCAAGGCCACCAGGGCCTTTGGAAAGCCCAACTTGTGCACCCGGATCAGGTAGCAGTGGTCGGCCGTCGAAAGTTGCACGAGGGCCACCTTGTTGGTCACCCCCTTGACAAACGAGGGCTTGGTTTCGGTGTCGAACCCGATGAGCGGCGACTGCACCAGCACGCGGTAAGCCTCTTCCATCGCCACGGTCGTCTCCACCACCGTCACCTGGCGGCCCGGGTACGACAACACCGGCAGCGACTCAATCTCTTCCTTCGTAATCTTGGCCTGATAGTTCATCTTGATCGGCTTTATCGCTATAACGCAGTTCGTGCAGGTGACGCAGGGCCAGCAACAGCTTGCGTCCCCAGTAATCTTCAAAATTGTCGAGGCAGTTGCCCAAGGCAGCTTCGGTCAGTTCGCGGTCGCCGCTCTTGTAGTTCATGGCCATGTCCTTGAGGTCTTGGTAGATGTCCGTCAGGTCTTCCGACAGGCTGCAGGCCTCGTCGCCATTGAGGTAGTCGTCTTGCCCGCCCAAGAGCTCCGAAACGGCCAGCCGCATCTGTTCATACTCGATTTCGGTGACATAGACCGGCGCGTCGGCCAGCTCAATGGCCACCGGTTTTTCGACCAGGCTGGCTTTGAGGTAGAGCAAGGGCAGCATTTTTTGCATGACCGTGCACAGATCTTCGGCGTTTTTTTCGCGAATATGCTCTAAATAAAGGCAGTATTCAACGGCAACGGTCACGAACTCCACCGTATTTTTGGCATAAACATCCATAGAAATGATTGCTATTTGAATAAAAAGTCGTAATTTCGCAACAAAATTCAGGCAAATTTAATGAAACTTCAGTTAACTAACCAAGAAATTTCCGAATTATTATCCAATCCCGAAACGGCGCGGAAAACTTTTTCGGATTTGATGAAGGCCTACCAGCAGCAAATCTATTGGCACATCCGCCGCATGGTCACCAACCACGACGATGCCGACGACATCCTGCAGAACACCTTTATCAAGGCCTGGCAAAACTCACAGGCATACCGGGGCGATGCCGCTTTCACCACCTGGCTGTACCGCATTGCCACCAACGAATGCATCGATTTTCTGAATTCGGCCCACCAGCGCTACTCCAACAGTTTGTCGGAATACGAAGACGACAGCCTGGTCAACAACTACGCCGAAGACCCTTGGTTCGACGGTGACGCCGCCGAAGAAAAGCTGCAGAAGGCCATCCAGACCCTGCCGGCCAAACAGCGTACCGTATTTAACCTGCGTTATTACGATGAAATGCCCTATTCCGAAATGTCGCAAGTGCTCGACACCTCCGAAGGGGCGCTCAAGGACTCGTACCACCATGCCGTTAAAAAAATTGAAGAATTTTTAAAAGAAGTGCATTAAACCCCGACAACAGACATCCGTCATAAAGACAAAATTAACAACACAGCTATGAAAACGCAAGACGAAAACGAAAAGATGCTGACGGAAGGTTGGAGCCGGCGTACCCCCTACAAGGTGCCGGAAGGCTATTTCGAAGACTTTACCGCCAAGATGGAAGCCAAGTTGGACGAGGTTCAGCAGATTCCATACAAAGCGCCGTCGAAGCCCGCCGTCTGGTGGAGCTACGTCAAGCCCGTACTCTATGTGGCCGCCATGGTTGCCGTAATCTACGGCGCCACCTACCTGATTGTACAACCGCGCCTCGACGAGTCGGCCCGCCAAGCGCAGCTGGCCCAAGTCGAAGAAATGATCAACGACGAAGAATTCGTGCTGTTGGCCGACGACTGGGACGAAGACGATGTGTACGAATTATACGATGAAATGTTTTGTTACAACCAATAAATACTCCCATGAAAGCTATTCTTAAAACCGCACTGATTGTTGTATTCGGCCTTGTCGCCGCCCTGCCCGCCTTTGCCGCCGACGGTCAGAAAGACCAAAATCAGGAACAGACGCGAGAGCAACGCCGTAAAGAACGCGCGATGGCCGAACTCAAATACCTCGACAGCCTGCAGATTCTGACCCCGGAAGAATACAAAAAGTTCGCCCCCGTTTACCTGCAATATAAGGTGGAACGTCAGGAGTCGCGCCACATCATCCGCCAAAACCGCCGCATGATCGAAGCCGACACCCTGAGCGAGGCCGAAACCGAAGAGGCGCTCAAACGCATCTATGAGGCCGAAGCCGAGAGCAACCGCATCGATGCCAAATTCAACGCCAAATTCATCGAACTGATCGGAGCGACCAAGACCTCGCAGATTTTGGAGGCGCGCGACCGCTACAAGAAACGGATGCTGGTACGCATTCAGCAAAAAAAAGCAGCAGAGAAACAAAAAAAGTCCAAATAAATTTGGACAGACCATTTTTTCTGTTTACCTTTGCACCGCTTTTGAAAAACAAAGTACCAACGGTTAAGACACTACTTTTGTATGAGCAAAGCGAAAACTAATCAATTTCAGACAGTTACATCGAATCCTACTACTTTTAGGGTTCACCTAAACTCACTCTGACAGAATCGCCACGCGGTTTTGTTTTCTTTTCAAGACCTTACCTAAGCCCATGAACCCTGCCCTCATTGGCAGGATTATGG
>JAGCZK010000057.1 GCA_017960065.1 Paludibacteraceae bacterium | reverse complement strand
GCATATTGTATTTCAAATAGTCGATGATGGCTTTCTCCGTGGCGACAAAACCGCCGATGGTGGCCATCGACTTGGCGTAGGCGCCGATGTAGATGTCGATGTCGTCCATCACACCGAAATGCTCGGAGGTGCCGCGGCCGTTGGGTCCCATCACGCCGAAGCCGTGCGCGTCGTCAATGAGGATGCGGAATTTGTATTTCTTTTTCAGGGCCGCAATCTGGTCCAGGATGCCCAAGGCGCCAGTCATGCCGAAGACGCCTTCGGTGATGAGCAGCACACCGCCGCCGTTCTGGTCGGCCACCTCGGTGGCATGGGCCAACACGCGGTCGCAGTCCTCGATGTTGTTGTGGCGGAATTTGTACTTGTGGCCCAGATGCAGACGAATACCGTCTAACAGGCAAGCGTGTGCCTCTGCGTCATACACGATGACATCGTGGCGGTTTACCAACGAATCGATGGTGGAGAAAATGCCCTGGTAGCCGAAATTGAACTCAAAGGCGGCCTCTTTGCCCTCGAAATCAGCCAATTCGCGTTCCAGTTTTTCATGCAGCGCCGTCTGGCCAGTCATCATACGGCTGCCCATCGGATAGGCCATGCCCCAGCGGGCTGCGGCCTCCGCGTCGGTCTTGCGGATTTCCGGATGGTTGGCGAGACCGAGGTAGTTGTTGAGGCTCCAGCAAAGCACCTCCTTTCCGTTGAAACGCATGTGCGGACCCAATTCGCCTTCCAGTTTCGGGAAGGTGAAGTATCCTTCCGCTTTATCACGGTATTGCCCGATAGGGCCGCCCGTGGATTGTTTGATTCTTTCGAAAATGTCTTTTTGCATAATGTTATAAATGGGTTTGTTAATTAATTGTCGGATTTGTTAACTTTCTCGCGGGAAACCAAGCCCATGGCCTTGAACAGGAAGCGGGGCAGGGGTTTCTCGCGTTTGCGGTTTATCAGGTCGATGAACCAGCCGATTTTTTTGATGACGGGAATCTTGTGCGTCTCCACAAATTCGATCAGGGTGCCGTCCGGGTCTTCAATGTAGGTGAAATGTCCGGAGGCGTCGCCCATGTCGAAGACCTCGTTGTCAGGACAGCTGTCCACGGTGAAGGGGTGGCCTTTCGAGGCGCAAAACTCGCCCAGCTGCTTCATGTTGGTGATGTCGAAGCATAATTGGATAAATCCGGGGTCGCCCCAGTAGCGCCCTTCGTAGATTTTCCTCGGCGTGCGGTCCAGCGCCTGCACCAGTTCGATGCAGCCTTTGGGCATAAGCTCGGATAACGGACCTTTGGGCTTGGAGGGGTCTTTAAGGAGCACACGACGGTATTGTTCGCCGGAGCCGGGCAGCATCTGCCAGTCGTCGAACCGGCCGGTCTCATCGTAGATTACCTGCTCGTAGCCCAACACCTCGCGGTAGAAGCGTACGGAGGCATCCATGTCGGTAACTCCGATGACCGCGCCCGCCACGCCGCCGGTGAGGCAGTGCTGCTCAATGTAAATGTCGGGCTGCTCCACCACCTGGAGGTAGTTGCCATACAGGTCGCGGAGGTATAGGCAGGGCGTTCCGTCGGGTAGGGCGGTCACGGCGCCGCATTCCGGCCATTTCGAGGAGGCGTATGCGTGGAACGCTTTGACGTCGCGGCATTTGATTTTGGCGGCGAAGATGCCCAAGTCGCCTACGGCGATGTCAAAGGCCACCGGCACGGGCGTGCGCTCGCTGTACTGCCAGATCTCCAAACCGCCGCCGCCCTGCAGGTTGACCGCAATGCAGGCGTGACGCTTCTGCGGCTGGTTGCCGGT
>JAGCZK010000056.1 GCA_017960065.1 Paludibacteraceae bacterium | reverse complement strand
CCTGGACGAGGCATTACAAAAACATCCCGACAGGAGAGGATTTTTTAAAAAAAAAATAAAAAAGAACCTGGACGCAAATACAAAAAAACCAAATTGTTCCACGTGGAACAATTTGGCAAACCAGACAAACAATGTTCCACGTGGAACACTAAAATAGACGAAAATGAAACTCGAAGAAATCAAGGCAAAAATCAGAACCGTACCCGACTTCCCCATCAAGGGGATTTTGTTTCGCGACTTTACCACCGTCTTCCAAGACGCTAATTGTTTGAGCGAACTGGAAAAGATTTTGGTAAACCGATACAAAGGTTTGGGAATTACCAAAGTGGTAGGCATCGAATCGCGCGGCTTTATCATGGCTCCGGCCATCGCTGCCGAAATTGGTGCCGGCTTTGTCCCCATCCGTAAGAAAGGAAAACTTCCTGCCGAAACCATAGAACTGTCGTACGGCAAAGAGTACGGCGAAGACATCATACAAATACACAAAGACGCCCTGACCGCCGACGATGTGGTGCTGCTCCACGACGACCTGCTGGCTACAGGCGGAACGATGAAAGCCGCACAAGATCTGGTCAAAAAATTTGGTGTCAAGAAAATCTACATCAATTTTTTGGTAGAGCTCGACGACCTCAAAGGACGTGCGCTGTTCGACCCCGAAATCGAAGTGGATGCCTTGATGCATTATTAAACATACATGTCGGACCGCACTGCCTACTTAAAAAACATTGTATTGAACATGCCCGAAAATCCGGGCGTGTACCAATACTTTGACCAAGAGGGAACCATCATCTATGTAGGCAAAGCCAAAAATTTGAAACGTCGCGTTTCGAGCTACTTCAACAAAAACAACCAAAGTCAGAAAGTGCGGGCTTTGGTTGCCAAGATACACGACATCAAATATCTGGTAGTAAAAACCGAAGCCGACGCCTTGCTGCTCGAAAACAATCTCATCAAGCAATACCAACCCCACTACAACATTCTGCTCAAAGACGGTAAAACTTACCCCTGGATTTGCATCACCAAAGAGCCGTACCCAAGAGTTTTCAAAACCCGAACGGTGAGCAAAGGAGCCGAATACTTTGGGCCGTACAGTTCGGTTTGGGTGTTGGATTCGCTCTTGGAACTGATCCGCAGCGTCTATCCGATTCGCACTTGCAACGGCGTGCTCGACCCGCAACGCATCGAGGCGAACAAATACAAACGCTGCCTGCAGTATCACATACACCGATGCCTCGGCCCGTGCGAAAAACTGCAGAGCCTCGAGTCGTATCAGGAGATGATTCGCGAAATCAAAGAAATCATCAAGGGGAACAGTGATGTCATCAGCGACAAACTGCTCAACGAAATGAAGGCCTACGCCGAGCAGCTGCAATTTGAGAAAGCGGCCGAACTGAAACGCAAGTTCGACGCCCTGACCAATTACCAGAAAAAAACCGTCATCACCACCACCAATCACGAAAACATCGATGTTTTCAGTTATTTCGAAGAGGCGGACCTGTGCTATATCAATTTGCTGCGCATCGCCAACGGCAGCATCATACAGGGAACCACCGTCGAATACAAAAAACAACTGGACGAAACAGCCGAAGAAATTTTGTCCGTAGGAATTCAGGAATTGAGAGAACGGTTCAACAGCAACAACAGAATCATCATTGCCCCCTTTGAACCCGAATACCTGCCGGAAGGAACCGAACTCATCGTTCCGCAAAAGGGTGACAAGAAAAAATTGCTGGAGCTGTCGTTTCAGAATGTCAAACAATACCGACTCGACAAACTCAAACGCAGCGAAAACATCAACTCCAGCCAACGCAACACCAAACTGCTGGTCGAAATCAAAGACCGTTTGGGACTGAAAAAACTGCCCTACACCATCGACAGTTTTGACAACTCGCACATCGCAGGCAGCGATGCCGTATCGGTCTGCGTGGTGTATCGCAACGGCAAACCGAGCAAAAAAGATTACCGCAAATACACCATCAAGTCGGCACTAGGGGGCGACGACTACGGCAGTATGCGCGAAGTGGTTTATCGGCGCTATTCGCGAATGATCGAAGAAGACAGCCCCCTACCCGACCTCATCATTGCCGACGGTGGCGAAAACCAGATGAACGCCATCCGACAAATTGTATGCGACGAGCTGGGGCTGGACATTGCCATTATCGGATTAGCCAAAAACGACAAACACAAAACTCACGAGGTGTTGGTCGGCCAACCCGTACAGGTCGTTTCGCTAAAAGTGGGAGAACCGATCTTTAAATTATTGGCATCGATTCAGGAAGAAGTGCATCGTTTTGCCATCAGTTTTCATCGCGACAAGCGAAGCAAAAATCAAATTGCCTCGGAACTGGACGAAATCAAAGGAATCGGCGAAAAAACAAAATTAGACCTCTTAAATGCGTTAAAATCTGTTAATTCCATCCGGAAGGCGTCAAAATCCGAACTGGAACAAATTATCGGAACTAAAAGAGCATCAATCATTTACGAGCATTTTTCGGCCAATAAGGAGACGGAGAATTGAATATTTAAAAATAACTGACTATGCGTACAGTCATACAACGCGTAAAACACGCAAAAGTAGAAGTCGATGAAAAAATCACCGGCGAAATCGAACAAGGTCTCTTGGTGCTTGCCGGATTCGAAAACGAAGACACCGAAGAAGATTTGGATTGGATGAGCGGCAAAATTTGCAACCTCCGGATTTTTGATGACGAACAAGGAGTGATGAACCGGTCGGTCATCGACATCCAGGGACAGATTCTTTGCGTCAGTCAGTTTACCCTGCACGCCATGACCAAAAAGGGCAACCGCCCGTCGTACATCCGGGCTGCCAAAGGCGACATCGCGAACCCGCTATACGAAGAGTTTTGCAAAAAATTGGGATTTATATTGAAAAATGACGTAAAAAAAGGTATATTTGGAGCGAATATGCAGGTTACGCTCTTAAATGACGGACCTGTAACCATCATTATTGACAGCAAAAACAAAGAATAAGTGAAAGATTTCAACGCCCTGTTTTCGGCCTACCCCTATCAGGAAACCACCGCAACCGTAGCCGCCGCCGTAAAGAAAATCATCGATGCCGGCTACGACAGACACAGCAATATCGAGCATTATAAAAAGTTATTTAATGCTTTGGAAATCACTTCGTTGAGCCCTTACGACAACGAAGAGTCGATCCGCCAGATGGTCGAAAAAGTCAATGATCTGGACGACAAGTTTCCGGAACTGCCGCAAGTGGCGGGCATCTGTGTCTATCCGCAATGGGTGGACACCGTGCGCAACCTACTGACCGAAGACATCGCCATCAGCACCGTCGTCGGGTTCCCCTCCTCGCAAAGCTATATCGAGGTGAAAATCGCCGAAACGGCCCTGGCGGTGAGCTACGGCGCCACCGAAATCGACATGGTGCTGCCCGTAGGACGCTTTCTGGCCAAGGATTATGAAGAACTGCGCAGCGAAATCCAGGAAATCAAATCGGCGGCCGGCGAGGCAAAACTCAAGGTCATCCTCGAAAGCGGGCTCTATCCCGACCAACAAAGCCTGTACCAGGCCGCCATTCTGGCCTTGGAAGCCGGTGCCGACTACATAAAAACCACGACTGGCAAAGAAAAGCCGACAGACTTGAACGCCGTTTACACCATGACCCGCGCCCTCTTCGACTTCAACGAAAAGAACGGCGAAGACCGTGGAATCAAACTGGCCGGAGGAATCAAAACCACCCAAGACGCCACCATGTACAGCACGATTGTCGCCGCCATCACGGGGGATGCCAAAATCGACAACCAACACTTGCGCATAGGCGCCACCAGTTTGGCCAACAACCTGATTTCGAGTATCTTAAAGGAAGATATACGCTATTTTTAGAAAACAGCTCGCCCTATGAAAAAATCCTTGCTAACCTCACTGCTCACGGTATGCTGCCTGCTAGCCTCGGCCAACATCCGCCAACCCATCGAAAACTTTTACAAAAACGACTACGGGATGGGGGCGCAAAACCGCGACATCGCCCAACAGCACAACGGACTGATGTATTTTGCCAACATGAACGGCCTGCTGGAATACGACGGCCACCAATGGCAAAGCTACCTCATTCCGGAATATGCCTACGGCAACAATTACCACTGCCTGTGCATCGATGACAAGGGCAACATCTACGTCGGCGCCTACAACGAATTCGGCGTGTTCAGAAGCAGCGAAACCGGACTGCAGCCGTACGAGTCGCTGTCGGACAATTTTAGAAAAAACGGCCGGGATTTTGCCGAAATCTGGCACATCAACCAGTTGGGCGAAAGTATTGTGTTTCAGACAAATAGCGAACTCATCATCTACGAAAACGGCCAACTGAGGCTGGTCGATTTGCCGCACATCATCCACCATTCGACGGTCATCGACGGCACCCTCTACCTGGTTTCGACCACCGAGGGCATTTCGATACTCGACAACGATGACATTCTGCCGCTAAAAGGTTGCGAATCGTTGCGCGGAACGGGCATCATCGCCATCGACTGCATGAACGACAAGAGCTTGCTGATTGTGACCGAAACGGGCAAATTATACCGCTACGACAAAGGCGAACTCGAACCCTTCTGCACGCACCTGACCGCACAAATGGAGAACTGCCAGGCCTACTGCGCCAAACTCGACGGCAACGTATTGGCCATCGGTACCGTTCAGGACGGTGTTTTCATCTTACAACTGCAACAAAACACCGTCACGCACATCAATGCGGCTTCGGGGCTGCAAAACAATACGGTACTCAGCCTCGAATTTGACACCGAAGGCAACTTGTGGCTGGGCCTGGACCGCGGCATTGACTTTGTGAAAATCAACTCGCCATTCCGCCGGCTGTTCGCCCAAAACAACCCGTACGGAGGCGGATATTGCGCCATCAAGAAAGGCGAAAAACTCTACTTGGGCACCAATCAGGGGCTGTTCGTCACCAATTACACGAACGGCGACATCGGCGACATTCAGGCCGTACAAGGGGTGCAAAACATGATTTACAACCTGCGCGAAATTGACGGACGGATATTTTGCTGCGCCCACAAGGGCCTTTACGAGGTCATCGGAAACACGGCAGTCAAGATATCGGACACCGAAGGCGTCTGGACTCTTCAGAAATGGCAAAAGAACCCCGAATACCTGATTGGCGGCTGCTACACCGGCTTCTTTATTATGGAAAAGAACGGCAGTTCGTGGAAACTGCGCAACACCGTCAGCGGATTTGTCGAATCGTCGCGCGTGTTCGAACAAGACCTGAAAGGGGATATCTGGATGAGCCACGGCTTGCGAGGCGTTTACCGGCTACACCTGTCGGACGACTTGCGATCGGTCGAAAAATACGACTTTTACGGCACCAACAAGGGATTCCCGAACAACGAGCACATCACGGTCTATAAAATCTCGGACGAAATCATCTTTGCCGCCGAAAACGGTATCAACCGCTACAACGAACGCACCGACCAGATGGAGCTCTACAAAAGCCTCAACGACGAACTGTTGGGCGACGGGCTCTACTATTACCTGAATCAGGAGAGCTTTGGCCGGCTGTGGTATGTGAAGGGCAATAAAATCGGCTATGCCGAACGGCAGAACAACATGCGGTTCTACAGCGACACCGCCCAATGCTTCAGCATCCCCGAAACCCTGATTTACGAATACTTCAATCTGACCCGCCTCGACGAGAACAACGTGCTGATATCCAACGAGGAAGGCTTCACAAAGGTCAATCTCGAAACCCTGAAAAACACCAACAGCCACGAACTGTACATCCGGCAGGTCCGCTCGATCGACACCGACTCGATCCTCGTGCGCCAATACGAAAAGAACGGAGACTCGGCGCAACCGCTGAAAATCGAATACAAGCTCAATTCGCTCCGCTTCGTTTTCGGCTCGTCGAGCTTTGCCGACCAACGAAACCCACAGATACTGTATGCCACCCGCCTGCTGGGTTGCGAAGACAACTGGTCGAACCCGAGCAATGCACAGGAGCGCGAATACACCAACTTGCACGAAGGGGTCTATACCTTCCAGATTAAAACCGTCAACCGCGACGGAAGCAGCAACTTTACCGAACTGACGTTCAGTATTTTACCTCCTTGGTACCGGAGTATCTGGGCTTACATCCTATACGGGTTGATCGGCATTTTGACCATCTTTGCACTGATCCATTACATCCATTACAAAGAACAGAAAATCAAGCGCCAGAAAGAACTCGAAATCGAAGAGCAAAGACGCCTGCACCAAAGCGAAACGGCCGAAAAAGAGAAGGAAATCACCATGCTCAAGAACGAGCAGCTGGCCGCCGACCTGACCAACAAATCGAAAGAACTGGCCAGTTCGACCATGAACCTGATCCGCAAGAACGAGATTTTGATTGATATCAAAAACGAGTTGGACAAGATCCTGAAATCCATGCCCGACGGGGAAGAGGGTCGAAACACGGGCAAAAAGCTCAACAAGGTGATTCACACCATCAACGAAAACATCGAGCACGACGACGACTGGATGAAATTCGAACAAAACTTCGACTCAATTCACCAAGACTTTATGAAGCGCCTGGGCGAAACCTACAAAGGCCTGACTATCAGTGACAAAAAGCTCTGCGCTTACCTCAAGATGAACTTAGTCAGCAAAGACATCGCCCCGCTACTCAACATTTCGGTGCGTGGCGTGGAAATCGGACGGTACCGCCTCCGCAAAAAACTGGGGCTCGACCGCGACACCAACCTGACCGAATTCCTACAAAACTTCTAAGGTTTCACACAAAAAAATCGCGACTTTCATGGCCGCGATTTTTTTATTCGGACCGATTGGCTTCAGACATTGAACAGGTAGTGCATGATGTCGCCGTCCTGCACCAGGTACTCTTTGCCTTCGATACGCATCTTTCCGACCTCCTTGCAGGCACTCTCGCTACCGTATTGGATAAAGTCTTCGTACTTGATCACTTCGGCGCGTATAAAGCCTTTTTCGAAATCGGTGTGAATCACGCCGGCACATTGGGGTGCCTTCCACCCGTCGCGGAAGGTCCAGGCGCGCACCTCGTCGGGGCCTGCGGTCAAAAACGTTTTGAGGTTGAGCAGGCTGTAGGCGGCTTTGATCAGGCGGTTGACACCCGACTCCTGCAACCCGATTTCTTCCAAAAACATCTGGCGTTCTTCGTAGGTTTCGAGCTCGGCAATGTCGGCCTCTGTGGCGGCCGCTACGACCAGCACCTGGGCGTCTTCGTCTTTGACCGCCTCGCGAACCTGCCCGACGTATGCATTGCCGGTGGCGGCGCTGGCTTCATCGACATTGCAGACATACAGCACCGGTTTGTCGGTCAGCAGGCAGAGGTCTTTGGCCAGCTTGCGCTGCTCTTTGTCGAGCACGACCGTCCGGGCCGATTTGCCCTGTTGCAGGGCATCTTGGTATTGAACAAGGATGTCATAAATGGCCTTGGCGGTTTTGTCGCCGCCGGTCTGGGCCTGTTTCTGCACCTTGCTGATGCGCTGCGAAATGGTTTCCAAATCCTTGAGCTGCAGCTCCATATCGATGATTTCCTTATCGCGGACCGGGTTGACGCTACCATCGACATGGGTAACGTTTTCGTCGTCGAAACAACGCAATACATGGATAATGGCATCGGTTTCGCGGATATTGGCCAGGAACTTGTTGCCCAAGCCTTCGCCTTTGCTGGCGCCCCTGACCAAACCGGCAATATCGACAATTTCCACCGTCGTCGGGATAATTTTTTGAGGATGCACCAGTTCGGCCAGTTTGTTGAGCCGCTGGTCGGGTACCGTGATGACGCCTACATTCGGTTCGATGGTGCAAAAAGGAAAGTTCGCCGCCTGCGCCTTGGCATTCGACAAACAGTTAAACAGGGTGGATTTACCGACATTGGGCAATCCCACAATTCCACATTGTAACGACATTGCTTATATTTTGTTAGAAACTGACTGCAAAAGTACTAAAATTTTACTACTTTTGCAGCAAAAGTTGGCGATACTGATTTGCCGGAATTTCGAGCTTATGAAAAAAAACACCTGGTTGATAGTTTCCATCTTGCTGGCGGCCGCTTTGGCTGCAGTGGCTTTTTTGTTTTTCCGTCAAAAAAACGAATTGGAGGAAACCACGACCGAACTGAACACGGTCACCGCCGAAATGGAATTCCAGAAACAGGAGTCGCTCGAAGAGTTTGAAGACCTCGCCCGCCAATACGAAAACTACTACATCAATACCGACAACGACTCGCTGCTCAAGCTTTTCGACGAGGAAAAACAAAAAGTGCAGGAGCTGTTGCAAGAGCTGAAAACCGTCAAATCGACCAACGCCCGCCGCATTTCCGAACTCAAAAAAGAGCTGACCACCGTGCGTGGGGTATTGCAGTCGTATGTGGTGAAGGTGGATTCGCTCAACCGCATCAACGGCCAGCTGGTAGCCGAAAACGAGCAGGTGCGCAAACAGTACGAAGAAGCGTCGGAAAGCGCCCGCATCTGGGAAGAAAAATCCATCGAACTCGACGAAAAGATTACCTTGGCTTCGATGCTCGAGGTAGGGCAAATCACCATTCAGGCCCTGAATTCCAAAGGAAAACAGACCACCCGGCTCAAACGTGCCGAACGGCTCGAAATCTGCTTTGACCTGCGCCGCAACATTACGGCCGAACGTGGACTCAAACAAGTGTTTGTTCGTTTGACCGACCCTTCGGGCAACCTGCTCGAAAGCCCGCGTGCCGAAAAATTCCCCTTCGAAGGCCAGAATTTGGGCTACACCTGCAAAAAAGAGGTGGAATACAACGGCGAAAACACGCCGGTCTGCCTGTATTATACCTTGACAACCCCCTTGACAGAAGGTGTTTACACCATTACGGTCTTTGCCGAAGGCAACATCATCGGCGAACGGAATTTCTCGTTCCAATAACGACCACCTATGGCCGGCATTTACCTGCATATTCCGTTTTGTCCGCGCCGCTGCAGCTATTGCGATTTTTATTCGACCACCCGTTTGCAAGACCGTGAGCGCTATGTGGATGCCCTGATCGGCGAACTGGCACTGCGCCAAAAGGAATGCCACGAACGCATCCGCACCGTTTACCTGGGTGGAGGAAGCCCGTCCACCCTCGAAACCCCCGATCTCGAACGGCTTTTCGACGCCCTGCTGCGCTATTACGACCTGGAGCCGGATGCCGAAATCACCATCGAGGCCAATCCCGATGACTTGCATCTCCAACGCCTCAAGCAGTGGAAACAACTTCCTCTGAACCGTCTGTCGGTAGGCATCCAATCGTTCGATGATGGCGAATTACAGCTGCTCGGACGGCGCCATACCGCCCAGGCGGCCCGCAACTGCATCCGACAGGCCCGGCAAATAGGTTTCGAAAACATCAGCATCGACCTGATGTACGGGCTTCCAAGCCAACACGCCGATACCTGGAACTACAGCATCGGACAGGCCCTGGCGCTGCATACCCAGCATATATCGGCCTACCATTTGAGTTACGAGGCAGGTACCGCCATGTACCGCAAACGCCGCCAGGCCATCGACGAAGAGCAGAGCGTGGCTTATTTTTTAAGCCTCCGCCACCAACTGCAGGCAGCAGGGTTTGAGCATTACGAAATTTCCAATTTTGCCTTGCCCGGCTACGAGTCGCGCCACAACAGCGCCTATTGGAACGGGACCCCCTATTTGGGTATCGGTGCAGCCGCCCATTCGTATGACGGAAACACCCGAAGCTGGAATGTGAGCGACATCGACCGCTACATGCAGTCCATCCGCGAGGGCAAGCGGCCGTTCAAGTCCGAAACGCTGACCATGACCGACCGCTACAACGAAACCGTCATGCTGTCGCTACGAACTGCCAAAGGTATTGATATTCAAAAAATTGACAAAGACAAACAGGCTTCGCTGCTGCAAAAGGCCCAAACTTTTGTACAACAAGGACTGCTTTGTCAAAAAAATAATTTTTTGATATTGACAGAAAAAGGTATTTTTGTGTCAGATTCTGTGATTCGCGATTTGATGGAGTAGTCCTTCGGTCACGGATTCACAAAAAAAACTTAATTCTTATTGATTTTTCTTTTTATGAATAACGAACAGTTGTGGCAATACCGCATTGCCCTGCAATTTCTTCCGCACATCGGCAACCAAAACGCCAAAAACCTTTTGGCCTATATCGGTGATATTGAACAGATTTTCCGACAAAACACGCAACAGCTGATGCGTATTCCCGGAATCGGCAAAATCATCGCCGAAAAATTACCCGCCAGTTTCAAACCGGCCTTACAGCGGGCCGAAAAGGAACTGGAATTTATCAACAAATTCCAGATCACCCCGCTGTTTTTTACCGATTCGAATTATCCGATGCGGCTGCTCGAATGCCCCGATTGCCCGACGCTGCTCTACCTGCGCAAGGAATTCGACTTTAAACGCCCGGCCAAATACCTGGCGGTAGTCGGTACGCGCAACGCCACCCCTTACGGAAAGGATTTGACCGAAAAAGTCATCACCGAACTTGCCCAGCGGCATCCCGATCTGGTCATTGTCAGCGGCTTGGCCTTTGGCATCGACATCACCGCCCACCGCAAAGCCTTGGATATGAACATTCCGACGATTGCCGTGATGGGAACCGGTTTTGACACCATTTATCCGAAAGAACATAAAAACACGGCGATTTCCATCATGGAAAACGGTGCGCTGCTGACCGAATTTTCGGCGCAAACCCCTGGCGACAAGCAAAATTTTGTGATGCGCAACCGTATTATCGCCGGCTTGTCGGATGCCGTACTGGTGGCCGAAAGTGCCGAAAAAGGGGGGAGTCTGATTACCGCCGACCTGGCCCTGTCGTACAACCGCGATGTTTTCGCTTTTCCCGGTAAGGTAGGCGAAAAGACATCGACCGGATGCAACCGGCTCATCAAACAAAACAAGGCCGCGCTGATCGAACAGGCCGGCGACATCGAATATCAGATGAATTGGGAAAGTAACCAAACCTCCGGGCAGCACAAGCCAGCGCCTTCGCTGTTTCCGATGAGTCCCAACGAACGCAAACTGTACGATTTGGTGCATAGTGCCGAAAAAATATCGCTCGACCAATTGGTACAACGCACCCGGATGACGGCCTCGAACATACGCTCCATTATGATAGAACTGGAATTTAAGGGTTATGTGAAGAGTTTGCCGGGCAATCGTTACATGGCCCTATAAAATAACAATAGGCGTTCCCGCCGGAACACCTATTTGCTAACCTTAAAATCAAATACTATGAAAAAATCACTATGCAAATGTAGGCCGATCTTGAAAAACAAGCGGCAGGTAGGCAAAAAATATTGCAGAAAATGATTAAAAAATATGTTTTATAACATAAGTTATTACAAATATATTACATTTTTTTGTTCGTCTCCTGTTGAAAAGCTGTTGAAAGATGGAAGTAAAAAATCCGCTAAAATATTTGGAGACATGGATTTGCCCGCCGTTATATATAAAATTGCGACATCCTAAAATTTATTTATGGATTTTCTCTCAAAAATAATGAACAGCCTAAAGCAGGGAATTGATAGGGCTTTTCATCAAAAATTTTCGACATACTGCGGTTGTGAACAATTGTTGATAAACTGTATAACCGGCTGTTTTACAAGAGATAGGTTTGTTTAATGTCTGTTGACTGAAATTTTTTTGGTTTTGATAAGTTGGTTTCCAAATTTCGGGGCATATTTTTTTCAACCTTTCAACAGCCTTATTATTTCTTCTTTTTTTTCTTTTAAAAATTCAAAAATTAAAAAAACATGTTGACAAAGAACTTGCAGACGGTCTTACGGCTTCCTGAAATGGTTTCGGTGCCCGAGGAAAGTTGGTGGCGGTCTTGATAATGGGTGTGGGTGATTCTGAATCCCGTTTTATAAAAACGGCCGGTATAGCCGATAACCAGATTCTGGCACACGCCCAGTCCATAAAAAGACGAACTCGTCAGGCTGCCTCCCGTATCGCGCAGACTCAAATAAACCCGGCTTTGGTAACTCGAACAGTCAAAAAGGGCCGTCGTCAGGTGTAACTGCAAGGTTTGACGGTGGTTAACATGCCAGCTGTAACCAACATTCAAATATCCGGCTGCGCCGGTTTCCCAATTGGCCGTTTTGGTCCAAAGTTGCAGGATGCCGGCTTTCAACAAAAATTCGTGTTTCAGCGGGTCTTGCGCGTGACGCCGGTTTCCATACGAAAAGTAGGCGTGTAACTGGTGTTTTTCTTCCTTTTTACCGGCAGTTTGCTGTTGCTGGTGCCGGTAGTCGAGCCAACCTCCCTGGCTTTGGTTGGCGGTCCATTGGAATTGGACCGACAGTTCACGGCCGTTTTTCCGGGCATTTTGATTGGTTTGTCCGGGTCCGAGCTGGTAGGTCGATACAAGCAGGCGGGTTTCGATCGGGCGCACGGGTTTCCAAATAATTTTTTCGGTAAAACCGGTTTCATCCTTAAGTTTTCCTTTTGAAAAAGCGTGGCTGTGTGCATTCGAAAAATGAGGCGAATAATACCTCAACGACCATTCGCCCGCAAGGGAAGGGCAAAAACGAATCCACCCCTGATGCAGCGTCGCCACTCCAAGCGCCTCGTTCAGGGCCGTTTCACCGGCAATGGTCCAATGTTTTCCCACATACCGGTAGTCGAGCGAAACATGCAGGTGGCGTTGCCAAACAGTGTCGGTCTGAGTCTTGTCGGCCGAAAAAAGTCCGGTCAGACCAGTCTGCCACCGGCCAAACGGGTAGTGCAGGTGAACGCCCGCAAGCGTTTCGCGCAACTGGTGTTTTCTTTTGCGTTCGCTGGCCGTCCGGTGCAAGCCTCCGGTTTTGTCGGTGGCTTGGTACGAACCGAAAACGTCCAGTCCTACCTGTTTGATCTGTGTTTTTGCCGCAAGGCCTCTCAAAAAGCCGTTTTCGGTGGTGGAGGTGTAGGGTTTGCATTGGTTGACGGGCGGTTGTTCGGCACCGTTTTGACCGAAATATGCATTGGGCGAGATGACCAGTCCTTGTCCGAAATCGGCCTTGTAATCGCCCAAAATCAGTTGTTTGACCGGGCCTATGTTTTGCCAGACCAGGTTGGCCGAAACAAAATCCACGCCGGTGTTGTGTTGGAAACTGAATTTTTCGTAGGCGTCTTGCTCGAGGGTCAGATGTGCCTGCAACAGCGGATGGGTGTAGGCGTATTTGAGGTAGCCGCCAACGGGCAGGCCTTCGTAACTGCCGTCGGTAGCGCCGCGTTTGCGTTGTAAACAACTTGTCAATACGTGTTTGAGTTGATGTTTTCCGGTTTTGAAGGTGGCCGTTTTCCAATGGGTTTCGGGATTTTCGATCGGGCCGGCCCAGGCGATTTCGGACAACAGATTGGCCGATTCGTCCGACCAACCGGGCAAAAAATACAATTCATACATACTGAACAGCGGGCCGTAGTCGAAGCGGTATTCCAATAAGGTTTCGATTTCGTCCGGATCCAAAAACAACAGGCTTTCCAATTGTTGGCGTGTGGCCAGATTGATGTTGAAAGAATCGGTTTCGAGCCACCAGTCTTCCAAGTCTTCGTTTTGCCAGTTTTCGGATGGAAACCGGTTTTCGAGCCATTGCATCAACGTCGTTTGGGCGTGGGTGGCCCACAGCCAACCGGCCAGTACAAACAGTAACAGCCACCGTTTCATCGCCAACAGGTATAAATGCCAATGGACGACTGCAGCCCCAACCGCAGGTCGTAGGCACACGCCACGTCAAATCCCCACCGGTGATGGCGGTATCCTACCCCTAAACAGGGCGAAACCCGTTCGAGTGCCCGGATTCCGAGGTACAGCCGGACGGGGTGCAGGTCCCATTGGACCCCGCCGCATACCAAAACGGGCGCCTGCAGTTGTTTTTCGACAGCCAGCGACAAATGCACTTGTTTGGAGGCGTCCAACCGCAGGCCCAGGCCCAAACAGACGGGGAGCGGACAAACCCGGTTGGGCACCCGGACGGCCGAAAAACTGATGTTTTGTACGGCACAGGCCACCGACAGTTTTTTGAAGGGCCGGGCCGAAAAGCTGAAGTCGGCAACCGGAACCACTTTTAACTGCTCTCCGAAGCGGACAAACAAAGCCTGCAGGTTGGCCCCTAAACCCAGATGCCGGCCGACAGTGTGGCCATAACCGACCGTACAGGCGGTTTCGTGGTAGATGTCGTAGCCGAAATGCGACAAATTTAAACGAAACAGCCCCAACGATGTCAAACAATAGCCGCTTGCATAATAGCGCAGCAGTTCTTTGACCCCGTATTGGTTGGCGGCCGCCAGTCCGACCGACAGGCTGTCAGATGCAAAAAGGCTCAAATCGGAGGTTTGTGAAAACAAGCCGGCCGGGCAGGCCAAATCCGAACCGCCTCTTGCCATGGCGGCAGGCGACAGGTTTTCGGTATTTCCGAAGGCAAAGGCGGAAAGGGTGAAACACCATACGAAGACGGCACAAAAAAAAGTTTTCATCGGCGGAAAAAGAATTTTAACTAAAATGGTGATGCAAAGATAATGAGATTCACAAAAATTGATATAATTTTGCCTTTGAATATGATGCGTAAATTTGTTTTTTATATGGTTTTGCTATTCGGATTCGCTCCCGTACTGGCTTACGGGCAGAGCAATAGCGAAGAGGGGAAGGGCTATGTGACCTTTGCCACCGTGGATAAAAACGGAGATACGATACCGATGATGTTCATCCATGACATCATCAAATATCCGGCTTTTAAAAACAAAAAGGCCGAAAAATTCTATTGGAAAACGGTGCGCGACGTCAAGAAGGTGTACCCTTACGTCAAAATCGTCGGCAAGGAGTACGCCCGCATCCAGCGTTTGGCCGACACCATTCCCGATCCGAAAGAGCGCGAGGCGTATCTCAAGAAGTACGAAAAGGCGCTGCTCAAACAATACGAGCCCACTATGCGCAAATTCACCCTGTCGCAAGGCAAGATGATGATCAAACTCATCGACCGCGAGTGCGACAAGTCGTCTTATTCCATCATCAAGGAAATCCGCGGCGGGTTTGTGGCCTGGTGGTGGCAGGCTTTCGCCAAAATGGTCGGTGCCGACCTGAAGGAAGACTACGATATCGAAAAAAAAGAAAAGGACCGCATCATCGAACGCGTCATCGAGCTCTACGAAGCCGGTATGTTGTAAATAACTGTCGCAATAGCGCGGATATTCCGAATTTATCCGTACTTTTGCAGCCGATATGTCACAGCAAGCCTCTTTTATCGCACTGATTGTATTTGTTTTGTTGGGTATCAGCATCTGGGTGATGCGTGCGCTCTACAACAAAAAACGTCCGGCAGCCCCGACGTCCGCCCCGGCCGACAAGCCCCAGGAGAAACCGCGTCCCGAAGGGTGTTGCGGCCAGCACGCCGTTTGCGAGAAAGAACTGTTGATGGCCCAGCAGATCAAGCCCGAATACTTCGACGATGAAGAGCTCGACGCCTTTATCGGTCACGAAGGCGACTATACCGCCGCCGAAACCGCGCAGTTCGAAGAAGTGCTTTACACCATGCGCGAAGAAGAAGTGGCCTCCTGGCTGACCAGCTTGCAGCAACGCGGCATCCGCCTGCCCGAGGCCCTGCGCGACCAGGCCATGATGATCGTGGCCGAAAACCCCCACAAACCGACTTTATGAGCACAACCACCTATATTGCCAAGACCTTTCAGGGGCTCGAAGGCGTTTTATCCGAAGAATTGAAGAAATTGGGCGCCGCCGACATCAAACCCGGCCGTCGCGCCGTGGAGTTCAAAGGCGACAAGGCCTTGATGTACAAAGCCAACTTCTGCCTGCGCACCGCCTTGCGCATACTCCAACCCATCGCTACCTTCGAAGCCAAGGACCCCGACGAGATATACGCCAAAATCAAGCAATTGGACTGGGAGCGCTATCTGCAGCCCAAAACCACCTTTCAAATCGAATCGACCGTCTATTCCGACGTGTTCAAACACTCGCGCTTTGTGGTGTACCGGGCCAAGGACGCCATTGTCGATTATTTCACCGAAAAGACCGGCAAGCGGCCCTCAATCAGCCTGACCAACCCCGACCTGTACCTCAACCTGCACATCGCCAACACCACTTGCACCCTGTCGCTCGACTCGTCGGGCGAGCCCTTGTTCAAACGCGGCTGGCGCGAGGTGCAGACCGAAGCGAGCATCAACGAGGTGCTGGCCGCCGGCATGCTGCTGCTGGCCGGTTGGGACGGCCAGTGCGACTTTATGGACCCCATGTGCGGATCGGGCACCATCGCCATTGAGGCGGCACTCATCGCCTTGGGCATCGCCCCCGGGGTTTTCCGCAATCAGTTTGCCTTTGAAAAATGGCCCGATTTCGATGCCGACCTGTTCGACGCCATCTACAACGACGAGTCGGCCGAACGCACATTCAAGCACAAAATTTATGCCTTCGACATCGACCGCGGGGCGGTCGAATCCACCCTGCGCAACATAAAGCGCGCCGGCCTTTCGAAATACATCGACGTGCGGCAGGCCGACTTTACCCAATCCGAAGGCTATGCCGACGAACTGTTGCTGCTTTCGAACCCGCCCTACGGCCAGCGCATCGGTTCGCATGTCGAAGACCTGTATGCCCAAATCGGCACCCAGCTCAAACACAAGTTCCAAAAGACTGAAGCCTGGCTGATATCTTCGAATATACCGGCTCTGCAGCGCATCGGCCTGCACCCGTCGGACAAGATCCAGCTGCTCAACTCCAACCTCGAATGCGAGCTGCGCCATTACAAGATTTTTGCCGGCAAGATGAGCGACTTCAAACGCGAAGCGGCGGCAAAACGTCCTTCTTTCAAACCCCGCTATCAAGCACAACGCCCTCAGCGCACGAATTGAAAAAATGTTTATAAGTTTGAGTTAAAATTTTCTTTTGCGCCGACGAAATCCCCTACCTTTGAAAGTCGCGACATAGAAAAGAAGAATTAACTTAAAAGACTGAAAGACATGAGTTTTGTACATTTGCATGTGCATTCACACTATTCGATTCTCGATGGCATGTCGAAGGTGACCGACTTGGTCGACAAATGCCAGCGCTGCGGCATGCCCGCCATGGCGCTGACTGACCACGGCAACATGTTCGGCATCAAAGAATTTCTCGACTACACCAAAAAAGTGAATGGGAAGTTGAAGAAGGCTGTCGGAGAAAAGAAAGACGAAATCGGAAAAATTGAAAAGGGCGACCCCAATGACCCGGAAGTGGCCAAACTGAAGGGCACCTTGCCTCAATTGAAGGAAGAGTTGGCTGCATTGGAACAAAAGGCGGCCGATTACAAACCTTTCAAACCCATTGTAGGCATTGAGGCCTATTGTGCCCACCAGTCCCGTTTCAAAGAAAAGGACACGTCGCGCGGCTGGCACTTGATTCTGCTGGCCAAAAACAAACAAGGCTACCTCAACTTGTGCAAGTTGTCATCCCTGGCCTTTATCGAAGGTTTCCACCGGCATGCGCGCATCGACCACGAGCTGCTCGAAAAGTACCACGAGGGCATCATTTGCTCGAGTGCCTGCTTGGGTGGCGAGGTTCCGCAGAAAATCATGGCAGGTGACGATGCCGGCGCCCGCGAGTCGATTCTTTGGTTCAAACAGCTTTTCGGCGACGACTACTATCTTGAATTGCAGCGCCACATCATGGATGGCGTCAACTACGACAGCCTGGTGGACAACCAGGTCGAAAGCGGCAACGAAGAGGACCGTACGCCCGAATCGGTGTACAAGCGCCAACGCCAGGTCAATGCCAAATTGCTCGAATATGCCGCCGAATACGGCATCAAGGTCATTGCCACCAACGACGCCCACTTTGTGGATCAGGAGCATGCCGAGGCGCACGACCGCTTAATCTGCATCTCGACCAACGCCGACTTCATCAGCCCCACCCGCAT
>JAGCZK010000055.1 GCA_017960065.1 Paludibacteraceae bacterium | reverse complement strand
CGTTTTCGTCTTTCATGACGGCGATGACCCCCGGCTCGGCATTGCCGGTATAGGCGTTGCCATAGATCTTGAAATCGCAGGCGTCGGGCTCGTTGGCAATGGCGTGGTCGAATCCGACGACGAGGTATCCGCCGTACCCGCCCAAGCTGACCGCGGATCCGTTGGCCCTGCCTCCGATGCGTTCCAGTACCTTTTGCGCCATGCTGGCCGCATCGTCGCCCGATTCGTAGGGCGGCAGCGTGTTGACGAACTGCCCTGGGGCGGGCAGAAACTCGAACACGCGGCTCACATAGGGCGAGCCGGCCCAAGCGTATGCGGTGGCGAGGCAGCAGAGTATCAGCAGGCAGAGGCGTTTCATGGACTTAGGGTTTTTGATGGACGAAAGCCACGGCGGCCGGGATGTCGCCGGTGGTGGTTTTCCACTTCAGACGGCCGGAGGCGCTGAAACAGTAGAGTGTGCCCGGCGACACATAGTCGGCCGCATCGCCGAGCAGAAAGTCGCCGGTTTCGGGATGGACGCCGATGCAGAAGGGCACGGCGATGCGGCCGTCGGTGCCATCGGTCACCAAGGCTGCCGGGGCGGCTTCCGGGTGGCGGGTGTCGATCCGGTAGTAGCTGCAATGCTCCGTGCCGGTTGTCTGGTCGTACTGCCAGGCGTACAACAGGCACTGGTCGCCCCAAATGCTCATGTTCGATGCCGCCCGTCCGAAATTGTAGGCCACCGTTTCGCTTTCGGGATCGAATAGCAGCAGGTTGGAGGGCTGGTCGCCGTAATTTCCGCGCGAGCTGATCAGCAGCTGGTTCTGCCCCGTGACCCGGATGCATTGCATGTTGGGGGTCAGCTCGATTTTCTTAAGTTCGGTGAAACTTTCCAAATCAATGACCGACAGGCGGTTGTCGTACCCCTCGTCGATCAGGTAGCCGCCCGAGTTGACCACATACAGCTTTTGTCCGATCACGGCCATTTCTTCGGGATTGTACCCGACCGTGCAGCTGCGGGTGATTTGCAGGGTGGTGGTGTCGATTTCGACCACGCGGCCCAGAATTTTGTTGCCCAGTTGTACCGGCCCGGCGTACGAACTGACGTAGGCCTTGCCGTTGGCAAACGCCAGGTAGCGGCAGTTGGGCACTTCGATGGCCTTGATGTGGCGGGCCGTCCGCAAATCCATCACCTCAATCAGGTTGGAGCAGTTGATGACGGCATAGAGTTTTTCGCCGTAGGCTTTGAGGTCGTTGCCCACATCGCCCAGTTCTTTGGTGACTTCGGGGTTGCGGTTGGCAAAAATGTTGCGGCTGTAGATGCCGGTGGTGTAGTCAAAATAATCCAGCGTCGCCTTGTTCGAGCCCATGTTGCCCTGGTTGAGCAGGTAGAATCCGACCACCTGCCCCACGGTTTCGGGCGGTGCGACCTGTTCCTTTTCGAAGGCTTCGGGTTCGTCGCGCCGGCAGGCGCAACACAGGGCGACTCCCAGCAGTAAAAGCAGAGAAATTGCGAAACGATGTTTCATCCGTTTTGTTTTTCGCCCCAATCCTCGAGGGCGGTTCAACCGACAGACTGGCAGGTCTTCTGACTTTTCTTCACCTCTTTGCGAGGTGGCCCATGCCTTCCCAAACAAGTTAGTGGCGGAGAGGGCGTTCAAAGAATTACAGCAGCGGGACTGTTCACGACTTTCACGTGATTCCCTTTTCAGCGCGGCCGCGGATGCGGCGGGCGCAACCAGTCATAATTACCCGACAAAGGTAGTGGAAATAATTTGAAAAATCAGTAATTTTGTCTGTCATTTTGATATGAAACTTTTCCAGAAGATATTCCGAAACGGTTGCTGGCGGCGGATGCTGACGCTGTTGCCCTTGTGGCTGACGGCCGTGGGGGTGCAGGCCCAACTGTCCGACACCACCCTGGTGCACGAGCTCGAAGAGGTGAGCTTTTCGGGCAAGCGCCTCAAAAGCGAGGTGGTGCCTTACCAGCGAATGGACTCGGCGGTGCTTCAGAACCTCAGCGGGCTGAGCGTGGCCGATGCCATCCGGCATTTTTCCGGCGTGCAGGTCAAAGACTACGGCGGGGTCGGCGGCGTCAAAACCATCAATGTGCGCTGCATGGGAACCGAGCAGATGGGCGTCTTTTACGACGGCATCCAATTGGGCAACGCCCAAAACGGACAAATCGACCTCGGGCGCTTTTCGCTCGACAATCTGGAAGCGATAGAATTGTATAACGGACAAAAGGCCAGCGATTTGCAAAGCGCCAAGGACTATGGCGCGGCCGGAACGGTCTATCTCGAAACCCGGATGCCCCGCTTCAGGAAGGGCCGGCCCGACCAGTTGGAACTGAAGTTCATGATGGGCAGCTTCGGCCTGGCCAACCCCATTCTGAACTACAACCACCGGTTCGACTCGAGCCTGGTGCTGCAATCCAGTGCCGAATACCAATACGCCCATGGCCGGTACCGTTTCCGCTACCGCAAGCTCAATGCCGACGGTTCGGCGGCGTACGACACGACGGCCGTGCGCGAAAATGCCGACATTCAGGCGGTGCGTACCGAACTGGCCCTCTTCGGCAACTCGTCCGGCCAGACGTGGAAGCTCCGTCTCTACAACTATTATTCCGACCGCGGCCTGCCGGGCTATGTCGCCCGCAACCTGTACAGCCACTCGCAGCGTCAGTGGGACGACAATTTCTTTGTGCAGGGCTCGTACAAGCGCCACTTTTGGGACGACCGCATCGGATTGCTGGCCAATGCCAAGTACGCCTTTGACTACACCCACTATCTCAATCCCGACACCACCTTAATGTATGTGGACAACCGTTACCGGCAGCACGAGGCCTATCTTTCGGCCGCCGGGAGCGTGCGCATCCGTTCGTGGTGGTCGGTGTCGGTGTCGGCCGATTTCCAGTACAACGCCTTGGATGCCGACTTGCAGGCCTTCGCCTATCCGCAGCGGTGCACCGAGCTGGTGGCGGTCGCTACGAAGTTCAAGCATCCCAACGTGCAGTTTCAGGCCAGCGTGCTCGGTACGTTTGTGCAGGATCAGGTGCGCAACGGAATGCAGATGAAGCCGTATCAGGTGTTGACGCCAGCCGCCTTCTTGAGCGTGCGCCCCTGGCGGTCGGTCCTGTTCGACGTGCGGGCGTTTTACAAGCGGATCTTCCGGATGCCGACCTTCAACGACCTGTATTACACTGACATCGGCAATGCCCGGCTCGAGCCGGAGTTTGCGAACCAGTACGATGCCGGCCTGACCTACCGCCTGCTGCGGCCGGGACAGGTGTTTTCGAGCTTCGGGGTGCAGGCCGATGCCTACCACAACGAGGTGACCGACAAAATCGTGGCCCTGCCGTCGTCGAACGCCTTCCGTTGGCAGATGAAGAACTACGGGCGCGTCCACATCAACGGAGTCGATGCTTCGGCCGACGTCGGCTTGGAGTGGTGCCGCCATTGGGCCTTGGGCTTGCGTCTGGTCTATGCCTGGCAGCGTGCCATGGACCTCAGCTACGACCGCGACAGCCCATATTATGGAGGCCAGCTGCCTTATCTGCCGTGGCATAGCGGCTCGGTGACGGGCAACCTCTCGTACCGTCAGTGGGCCCTCAACTACAGCTTTATCTATACCGGGTCGCGCTATGCATCCAGCGCCAATATCCCGGTCAATTATGTGCCCGCTTGGTACACCCATGACCTGTCGTTTTCGTACACCCATTCTTTTAACAATTGGAAATTTAAGGGAACCTTTCAGGTCAACAACTTGTTCAACCAGCAGTACGAAGTGGTGGTGGGTTATCCGATGCCTGGAATAAATTTCCGACTGATAATCAGTGCTTTAATGAACTAATTTCGCCACGGGACGAACGTCTCCTTCTTTATATTTTTGTCAGAAAAGTTTTCCAATTTGGAAAACTTTTGGTGATTTTTGTTTCCGAAAGTTTTCCAAAACGGTCAATTTTTGAAAAAGAAATATTTCTGCAAATTTATTCAAACAGTAGTTTCACGATAGTCTAACCGTTGTGTTTATAACTACGTGTTAAATTTCTTTTACAGAAAAATCAAATCTTATATTTTTGCACTCGAACGGTTTTGCAAAGTCATTTCCGATTGAGTGAATTTTCACCTCCGCAAAGGCCGGGATAAGGTTTCGCCACTGACTGTTTGTTTTGCAAATGTTCGGGAAGGCGCTCCGGTTGGGGATGAGTCAGAAGAGTTGAACTATGGAAGAGTTAATGATTATAAAGCGCGATGGAAAAACTGAGAGTTTTTCGATCGAAAAAATCAAGAATGCCATTTCTAAGGCATTTTTGTCGGTAGGGGCATTTGCTACCGAAGAAACGCTGACGGCAGTGCTGGGTCACTTGTCGATACATGCGGGAATGACGGTGGAGGAAATCCAAAACCAAGTGGAGTTTGCGTTGATGGCCGAACGTTACTACCGGGTGGCCAAAGCGTTCATCCTGTATCGCCAGAAACACTGGGAAGACCGCGAAACCCGCGACAAGCTGGCTTTCACCATGGAGTATTGCGACGCCCGCAATGCGGCCACCAGCAGCAAGTACGATGCCAACGCCAACGTCGAGAAGAAGAACATCGCCACCCTGATCGGCGAGCTTCCGAAATCGAACTTCATCCGCCTCAACCGCCGTTTGTTGACCGACCGCCTCAAAGAAATGTACGGCAAGGAATTGTCCGACCGTTACATCAGTCTGCTCAACAGCCACTTTATTTACAAGAACGACGAAACCTCGATGGCTCCGTACTGCGCCAGTATCACCATGTATCCCTGGCTGATTGGCGGTACCTTGTCGATTGGCGGCAACTCGACGGCTCCGTCGAACCTCAAGTCGTTCTGCGGCGGCTTTGTCAACATGGTGTTCATGGTGTCGAGTATGTTGAGCGGTGCCTGCGCCACGCCCGAGTTCCTGATGTACCTCAGCTACTTCGTCGGAAAAGAATACGGTGCCGACTACTACCTGCGTGCCGATGAGGTGGTGGACCTTTCGGTAAAACGCCGTACCATCGACAAAATCATCTGCGACTGTTTTCAACAGATTGTGTATTCGATCAACCAGCCCTCGGGAGCCCGCAACTTCCAGGCCGTGTTCTGGAACATCTCGTACTACGACCGTTATTATTTCGAAAGCCTGTTCGGCGAATTCGTGTTCCCCGACGGTTCGAAGCCCGATTGGAACGCCCTCGACTGGATGCAGCGCCGTTTCATGAAATGGTTCAATATGGAGCGTACCAAAACCATGCTGACCTTCCCGGTCGAAACCATGGCGCTCTTGGCCGAAGACGGCGATATGAAGGACAAGGAGTACGGTGATTTCACGGCCGAAATGTACAGCGAAGGCCACTCGTTCTTCACTTATGTCAGCGACAATGCCGACTCGTTGAGTAGCTGCTGCCGCTTGCGCAACGAAATTCAGGACAACGGATTCAGCTACACGCTGGGTGCCGGCGGTGTATCGACCGGATCGAAGAGTGTGCTGACCATCAACCTCAACCGCTGCGTGCAATATGCGGTGAAACAAGGCATCGCCTACCAGGAGTACATTGCCGAAATCGTCGATCTGATGCACAAAGTGCAACTGGCTTACAACGAAAACCTCAAGAACCTGCAGGCCAAGGGCATGTTGCCGCTGTTCGACGCCGGCTACATCAACATCAGCCGCCAGTACCTGACCATCGGTGTCAACGGTTTGGTCGAAGCTGCCGAATTCCTGGGCATCGAAATCAAAGACAACCCGCAATACGAGCAGTTCGTGCAAATGGTGTTGGGCATCGTCGAAAAATACAACAAGGCCTATCGCACCAAGGACGTGATGTTCAACTGCGAAATGATTCCGGCCGAGAACGTGGGTGTGAAACATGCCAAGTGGGACCGCGAAGACGGATACAAGGTACCGCGCGACTGCTACAACAGCTACTTCTATGTGGTCGAAGACACCCGCCTCAACGTGGTCGATAAGATTCGCCTGCACGGCCGCCGTTACATCGAGCACCTGACCGGTGGTTCGGCCCTGCACCTCAACTTGGCCGAGCACTTGAGCAAGGCCCAGTACCGTCAGATTTTGCGTGTGGCGGCGATCGAAGGCTGTAACTACCTGACCTTTAATATCCCCAATACGATCTGCAACAAGTGCGGTCACATCGACAAACGCTACCTGTGCGAATGTCCGAAGTGCAAGAGCACCAATGTGGATTACATGACGCGTATTATCGGTTACATGAAGCGTGTCAGCAACTTCTCGCTGCCGCGCCAAAAAGAAGCCGCTCGGCGTTATTATGCCAAGCCGGAGGCTGCCGAATGCTAAAATTCGTTAGTTGTGATGTGGTTTTTCGCGAAGTGCCCGATGAGGTCACTTTAGCGATTAACCTGTCGCAATGTCCCAATCGTTGCCAGGGCTGTCACAGTCCGTGGCTGCGCGAAGATACAGGTCGCGAGCTGAGCCCCGAAGTGCTCGACGAAATCGTCGGTACTTACGGGCAGGCTGTCACCTGTATTTGTTTTATGGGGGGCGATGCCGCACCGTTCGAAGTGGCCGCATTGGCCAGCCGGCTGCGTCCGCGTTTCAAAACGGCCTGGTATTCGGGCAAGGCCCAACTTCCCGAGGCATTTCCCATCCAATCGCTCGATTATGTCAAGCTCGGTCCGTACGTCGAAAAACTCGGCCCGCTCGACAAGCCCACCACCAACCAGCGCATGTACCGCGTCGGCCCCGACGGTGCGCTGACCGACATCACTCCCCGTTTCTGGAACAAACGCCCTGTCTGACCCGTCCCGTCTTCTTGCCCGACATCCCGGTCAAGGGCAGCAGCTATGGTCCGGACAACAGCCATACGCGCGGCGGTGGCGGTGCTGTCCGGCCGGTGTTTACCCCCTAATGGCCGGAATCATTTTCGGCACAGAATGATAAAAATCTATAAAATTCGGTAAATCAGTCCGTTTTGTATGGGCCGACGGCCCTTTTTTTGTATCTTTGCAAATTGCACATAGTAACGAAATCTGATTATGCTCGAATACATTCACGGAAGAGTGGAAGAACTGACACCCGCCTACGCCGTCATCGATGTGGCTGGGGTGGGGTATCTGGTGAACATCTCCCTCAACACCTTTACGGCCATGCAAAACAGCGAAACGGCCCGTCTGTACCTATACGAGGCCATTCGCGAAGACGCTTATACGCTTTACGGCTTTGCCGACAAAACCGAGCGCGCGCTCTTTCTGCTGCTCATTTCGGTGAGCGGTGTCGGCGCCGCCACGGCCCGAATGATGCTTTCGTCGCTTTCGGTTCCCGAAATCTGCGAGGCAATCAACACCGGCGACGAGCGCCTGCTCAAGTCGGTCAAGGGGCTGGGCGCGAAATCGGCGCAACGCATCATCGTCGATTTGCGCGACAAAATCGCCCAAATCGACGCCGGCGAATCCTCGCCGTCGGGCCTGACGGCATCCAGCTCCGAAGCCAAAAACGAGGCCCTTGCCGCCCTGACCATGTTGGGCTTCGCTCCGGCGCAGGCCCGGAAGGCTCTCGAAAAAGTGCTGTCCGAAAGCCCCAACGCGCCGGTGGACGAACTGATTAAGAAATCGCTTAAACTGATGTAAGTGAAGTCGTTGCCTCTATACGGTACCGTTTGCCGGCTGTTGCTGCTGTCGCTTGCCCTGGTGGCAGGACAGGGGCTTTTTGCGCAAACTCCTGACGAGGCCCAAGACTCCACCTTGCGCTATCCGGTGCGCCCGACGCTGGTCGAGTCGCCCGAAGACTTGGAACGCCAGTCGCCGGCCGACCTGCCCCAACCCTCCAACCTCGAGGTGCAGGTCGAGTACGATCCGGCCACCGGCCGCTTCTATTTTACCCAGCCGCTGGGCGAAAATTCGCTGACCACGCCCTTTTACATGACCGATGACGAGTATGTCAACTACTCGGCCCGCCAGTCGATGCAAAGCTATTTCCAGCAGAAGGGGCGCGATTCGCGCAAGCAGAAAAAAGAACTGGACCTGACCAATTTGCAGTTTGACATCGGCCCGGCCGACAAGGTCTTTGGTCCGGGCGGCGTGCAACTCAAGCTGCAAGGCTCGGCCGAACTGATTTTCGGCCTCAACTTCAAACGCCTCAAAAACCCGTCGCTGACCGAGCGCTCGCAAAAACCGGCGCCGGCCTTCGACTTCGACGAAAAAATCCAGCTCAGTGTGCAGGGGTCGGTCGGAGACAAGCTCTCGATCAACATGAACTACAACACCGAGGCCACCTTCGATTTTGACCAGTCGATGCTCAAGCTTCAGTACGAAGGCAAGGAAGACGACATCATCAAGAAAATCGAGGCGGGCAATGTGAGCATGCCCCTTTCGGGAACACTGATCACCGGCAACACCAGCCTCTTCGGCTTCAAAACCGACCTGCAGTTCGGAAAACTCTCGGTCAGTGCAGTCGTGTCGCAGCAGGAGTCGGAGGTGAAGACCTTGAACACCAGCGGTGCGCAAACCAGCGAATTTGAAATTGACGCCGACGAATACGACGAAAACCGGCACTATTTCCTGTCGCATTACTTCCGCGAACATTACGACGAGTGGATGGAAGACCTGCCCAACATCGCCTCGGGCATCATCATCGGCGAGATCGAGGTGTGGGTGACCAACAAAAACTCGGTAAGCTACACCAACACGACCAACATTGTCGGTTTTTCGGATTTGGGCGAGCCCTCGCGCATCTACAACCCCTCGTTTGCGCCCACCGGCACCATCGCCGTGCCCGACAACGGCGCCAACACGCTGTTTGCCTCGGTGGTGCAGTCGGGAGGCGGCCTGCCCGACATTCACGACATCGACACCTACCTGCTCGGTTTTGGTATGGATGCCGGTACCGACTATGTCAAACTCGAAGGGGCCCGCAAACTCGAATCGACCGAATATACCGTCAACACCCAGTTGGGTTACATTTCGCTGCGGTCGGCCCTCAACAACGACGAAATGCTGGCGGTGGCCTTCCAATACTCGTACAAGGGCCAGGTGTACAGCGTCGGCCAGTTGGCCAAGGGTACCGAACCGACCAAGCCCTTGGCGCTCAAGTTGCTGAAATCGACCGACAAGTCGCCCTTCGTTCCGGTGTGGGACCTGATGATGAAGAACGTCTATTCGCTGAGTGCCTACCAGGTGCAGAAAGACAAGTTCAAGCTGCAGATCATGTACCGCAACGATTCGACCGGTATCGATTTGAGCTATATCACCGAAGGTCCGGTGGCCAAGCAGCCGCTCCTCAAGGTGTTGGGCCTCGACCGGCTCGACTCGCGCCAGCAAGCCACCAAAAACGGCGACGGCGTGTTCGACTTTGTCGATGGTTACACGATTCTGGCCCAAAACGGCCGCATCATCTTCCCGGTCATCGAGCCCTTCGGTTCGCATTTGGCCAAAAAATTGGGCAACAACAAAACCCTGACCGACAAGTATGTCTATCAGGAACTGTACGATTCCACGCTCACTACGGCCCAAGAGTTTGCCGAAAAGAACAAATTCTACCTCAAGGGTGAGTACCGGGCTTCGGCCGGTAGCGAAATCCGGCTCAATGCCATGAACGTGCCCAAGGGCTCGGTACGGGTGACCGCCGGCGGCGCCGTCCTGACCGAAAACGTCGATTACACGGTCGATTACATGATGGGCGTGGTCACCATCATGAACGAAGACCTGATCGAACTCGGCACGCCCATCAGTGTGACGATGGAGAGCCAGTCGCTCTTCAACATGCAGCGCAAGTCGTTGATCGGTACGCATTTGGACTATGCCTTCACCGAAAACTTCAACGTGGGCGGTACGGTGATGTACCTGTCCGAAAAACCGCTGACCGAAAAGGTGAACTATGGCGACGACCCCGTGGCCAACACCATTTGGGGGCTGAACACTTCGTACCGCAACCAGTTCCAGTCGGTCACCGATTTCCTGAACAAGATTCCCATCCTCAACCTCAAACAAACGTCGTCGCTGGCCTTCGACGCCGAATTCGCCCACATGATTCCGGGTACGGCCCGCGGTGCCAACGGCAAAGTCTATATCGACGACTTCGAATCGACCAAAATCGGCTTTGACGTGCGTTACGCCACCAACTGGCGGTTGGCCAGCACGCCCGGCCGTTTTTCCGAATCGCTTCTGACCAACAATGTCGAGTACGGCAAAAACCGCGCCTTGCTGTCGTGGTATTACATCGACAACATGTTCAACCGCAGCATGTCCACAACGCCGGCCTACATCCGCCAAGACAAGTCGCAGTTGTCGAACCACTTTGTCCGCGAGGTCAGCGAGCAGGAAATCTTCCCCAACCGCGAGCTGGTCTATGGCCAGTCGTCGTATATCCAGACCCTCGACCTGGCGTATTACCCCAACGAGCGCGGACCGTACAACGTGTATGCCGGTTCGTACGACGCCGACGGCTACATGGCCGACCCCAAGAGCAAGTGGGGCGGCATCATGCGCAAACTCGAAACCACCGACTTCGAAACCAACAACATCGAATACCTCGAGTTCTGGCTGATGGACCCCTTTGTCTATAACGACGGCAGCATGACGGGTGGCGATTTGTATATCAACCTCGGCGACATTTCGGAAGATGTTTTGCGCGACGGCCGCAAATTCTACGAAAACGGCCTGCCCTCCGACGCGACCGACGAAAATGTGGTCAGTACGGTTTGGGGCAAGGTGCCGACCAAGCAGTCGGTGGTGTATGCTTTCGATACCGAAGCGGCGTCGCGCGGTCGTCAGGACGTGGGCCTCAACGGTTTGTCCACCGAAGAGGAGTTTGCCCACGACACGTATGCCAATTTCGTCAGCGAGTTGACGGACAAGCTGACCCCGGCCGCACGGCAGCGCATGGCCGCCGACCCCCATTCGCCCCTCAACGACCCGGCAGGCGACAATTTCCACCATTACCGGGGCGCCGATTATGACGACAACCAGGTCGGGGTGATCGAACGCTACAAGTATTACAACGGTACGGAAGGAAACTCCAACGTGAACCAAAGTTCCGAAGGCTTTACCACGGCTTCGACCAACAATCCGGATGTCGAGGACATCAACTCCGACAATACCATGAACGAAAGCGAAAAGTACTTTGAGTACAAGATTTCGCTGCGACCCGCGGATATGGCCGTCGGTAAGAACTACATTTCGGATGTGGTGGCTTCGGAGGTGTCGCTCAAAGACGGCACCAAGGGGACGATTCGCTGGTACCAGTTTAAGGTGCCTTTGCGCGATGCCGAACGCTACACGACGGTGGGCGGTATCCGCAGCTTCAAGTCGATTCGCTTCATGCGTTTGTATCTGACCGATTTCGAGCAGCCCGTCAACCTGCGTTTCGCCACGATGGAACTGGTCAAGGGCGAGTGGCGTCAGTATTCCAAACCGTTGGATGCGAACACCTACAACGATGCCGGCATCATGGAGGTGTCGTCGGTCAGCATCGAGGAAAACGCCAACAAGACCCCGGTCAACTATGTGTTGCCGCCGGGCGTGTCGCGCGAAATCGACCCCAGCCAGCAGCAGGTGCGTCAGGAAAACGAGCAGTCGATGACCATGCGCGTGCTGAGCTTGAGCCCGAAGGATTCGCGTGCCGTCTATAAAAAGTTGGGCGGCTACGATATGCGCCAGTACGGCCGTATCCAACTCTACAGCCACGTCGAGGCCATTACCGGAGACGACAACGACCTGAACGACCGCGATTTGCGCCTGTTTGTCCGCATCGGTTCCGATTACCAGAGCAACTATTACGAATATGAAGTCCCGCTGTCGGTGACCGAGCCGGGCCTGTATTCCAACAACACGACGGCCGACCGCCAGCTGGTATGGCCCGAAAGCAACCGCATGGATTTCCCGACGTCGCTATTGACCGATTTGAAGACGGCGCGCAACACCGAGAAGAACCGGGCCGGTTCGTCGGTGACCAACCTGACGCCTTATTCGATGGTCGATCCCAGCAACCCCAACAACAAGGCTACCATTGTGGGTAACCCGAGTTTGGGCGATGTCGAGGTCATTATGATTGGCGTGCGCAACACGGCCAAAACCGTCCAGAGCGGTGAGGTTTGGGTCGATGAGCTCTTGCTGACGGATTTTGACCAGTCGGGGGGTGTGGCGGCCCGTGCCAGCCTCGATGTGGCCTTGTCCGACTTTATCACGCTCAATGCCGCCGGGCGGGTCGAGACCATCGGCTTTGGCGGTATCGAAGACCAGGTGGCCGAGCGTCGGCAGGAAGACTACTATCAGTACAATTTCAATGCCGGAATCGATTTGGGCAAGCTCTTCCCCGAAAAGGCCAACGTGGTGCTGCCGGTACGCTATTCGCTGTCGCAGGAATTTTCGAATCCCAAATACAACCCGCTCGACAAAGACATTCTGCTGGGCGATGCCTTGCAAAACGCCGAGACCCGCCAGTTGCGCGATTCCATCCTCAGCGTGGCCCAAACGCGTGTCACCAACCAGAGCCTGTCGGTGCCGAGTGTCCGGGTGGGCATTGTCAGCAAGGAAGGCCCCCGTCCGTGGGACCCGGCCAACTTTACCGTAGGCGGTTCGTATTCGCAAACCTTGTCGCAAGACCCGAACACCACGCGCGAGATGGAGCAGTATTGCAATGCCTTCGGCTCGTACGAGTTTTCGTGGACACCCAAGGCGGTCGAACCCTTCGGCAAGATTGGTGCGCTCAAAAAATCCAAGAACTGGAAGTGGATTGCCGAATGGGGCTTCTACTACGCGCCCAAGCGCTTCTCGTACAAGACCGACTTTACGCGCAACTACTACGAGCTCCAAACCCGCGATTACGAAAACTCGGATCCGAGCTTCCAACTCGACCCCACGTTCCAAAAGGATTTCCGTTGGAGCAACGACTTCGATGTGGCCTGGGATTTGACGAAGAACATCAAACTGACCTTTACGACGGCCAAGGAGGCGCGTATCAGCGAAAACGAAAACGGGGTGAACCGGCAGTTGTACCCCGATGAGTACGAGATTTGGAAGGATTCGGTCAAACAGAGCCTGCGCCATTTGGGCAACCCGATGGATTACAACCAGCACTTTACGGCCTCGTGGGCGCTGCCGTTCAGCAAAATTCCGTTCCTCAACTGGTTGTCGGCCAACATGAAGTACGACGGCCAGTATCAGTGGCAATACGGCAACGAAACCATCTACAACACGGCTACCAGCACGGGTATCTGGCAGGTTGACGGCAAGGTGAATTTCGAAAACCTCTACAACAAATCCAGTTACCTCAAGGAGGTGAACCGCCGCTTTGGCAACAACAAGGGAGGCAAAGCGCCGGCCAAGCGTGCGAAGAACTACAATAAGAAGGTGAAGGTGCACAAGGGCGAACCGGTCGAAATCCGGCACCGCCTCAACAATAATAAGGTGAAGGTGACGGCGACCATGGACGACAAACCGGTGAAGGGCAAAGTACGCGTCATCGACGCCAACACCATTGCCTTTACCTCTCCGACCGACGGCGAACTGAATGTGACGATTGTCACCGGCGGCGATGCCGAGCATACGTTGGGTGGCGACCTGGCCTTGCGTTTTCTGATGATGCTGCGCAACGTGTCGTTCAACTATTCGCAGACCGACGGAACGGTGATGCCGGGCTTCAAGCCGACGGTCACCTGCATCGGCCTGACCACTTACGGCCAGAACATGGCGCCGGGTTGGAATTATGTCTTCGGTATTCAGGAAAACGACTTCCTCGACCGGGCGCTGCGCAACGAGTGGATCGAGCGGAGCGAGGCCATCTTTAATCCGGCCCAGTTTGTCCATTCCGAAACCTTTAAGGCAACGGCGTTGGTCGAACCCTTCCCGGGCCTGAAAATCAACGTGGCGGCCGATCGGCAGTTGGTGCGTAACCGCGCGGTGCAGGTCAACACCATTACCGACGAATCGCCCAACGGGCTGACCACCATGGACGGTAGTTTCTCGATGAGCTATCTGGCAATCGGAACGGCCTTTAAGCCGATGGACAAGAACGGCGAGTACCATTCGGAGGTCTTCGACCGCTTCTTGCAGTACCGCTACCTGATGCAAGAGCGCCTCAACAACCAGTACCATCCGGTGCAAGGCTATGGCGCGAATACCGACGATGTGCTGGTTCCGGCCTTTATCGCCGCCTATTGTGGCAAAGACCCGCAAAAAACGCGTCTGGGGCTGATTCCGCCGTTCTGGTCGTTCCTGCCCAACTGGCAGGTGACCTTCGACGGCCTTTCGAAGATTCCTTGGGTGAAGGAGCATTTCCGCAGTGTGAACCTGACGCATGCCTACAACTGTAAGTACCAAATCGGTTCGTTCACGGCCGACCAGTCGTTCCTCTCGGCCGACGGCTATGGCGACGATTTCGGCTATATCCGCGACATTCTGACCGAAGAGCTGTCGCCCTCGGCGCGCTATTCGATGAACTCGGTGTCGATCAACGAGCAGTTCAGTCCGTTGATTGGTGTCGACATCAACATGAAGAACAGTTTTTCGGTGAAGTTTGAATGGCGCAAAGGCCGCAACCTGGGTCTCAACCTCTCGAGCAACCAATTGGTGGAATCGGGCAACAACGAGTATGTCGTGGGGGTAGGCTACAAGTTCAGCGACCTCAAGTTTACGATGAAGACGGGCAACCGCCAAAAGAAGGTGAACAATGACTTGTCGCTCCGCGCCGATTTCTCGCTCAAGGATACGCATACGTTGGTGCGCAAGATCGAGCTCAATGAAACCCAAGCGACTTCGGGCGACATGGTGGCCACCCTCAAGGTATCGGCCGATTACATCTTCAGCGAGCGCCTGAGTTTCTGTCTGTTCTACGATTTGCAGGTGCGCGAACCGATTGTCACCACCTCTTACCCGACCACCACGTCGGAAGTCGGCGTCAGCCTCAAGGTGCTGTTGACACGGTAATAACCCTCTCCCTCACCCCAAACCCCTCTCCCTATTCAGGGCGTGGGGCTCTTGTTTGACCTCACCTACCCCTAACCCCTCCCTCTCCACTGTGGAGAGGAAGGGGGTGCTTGCACAATCCCATCAAAATCATTATCTTTGTCGTCGCGGCGCACCAAACGCCGCAAACATCTTAATTCTAATCTTATGCAAAGCAAAAATGAAATTGTGCTGTATCAGCCCGATGAGGCGATACAACTCGAGGTTCGCCTCGAAAACG
>JAGCZK010000054.1 GCA_017960065.1 Paludibacteraceae bacterium | reverse complement strand
TGAGGTCTAGGGGCTGGGGGTAAGGTCTGCCAGGGTGAGGTCGGTGCAATTATTCGGATGGAATATTTTGCGATGTTGCAGAATACCTGTATTTTTGTACAACCTTAATGAAAACCGATGAATAAGAAGACTTTGTTTCCGATTCTGTTGGCGAGCGCCGTGTTGTTTGCTGCGTGCAATAAAAGAGAGCAGGAACCGATTGAAATGCTAAGTATCAGTGGAACTGTCGGCGGCCACGACTATGTGGACCTCGGCTTGCCTTCGGGCACGCTGTGGGCAACGTGCAATGTCGGAGCGTCTTCGCCCGAAGAATCTGGCGATTATTTCGCTTGGGGCGAGACGACGCCCAAGTCGGATTACTCGTGGCTCACCTACGAATTCGGCAACTGGTACCAGCTTACCAAGTATTGCAATGACAGCAGTTTTGGCAAAGATGGATTTGCCGACGACAAGACTGTTTTGGACGCAGAAGACGACGCTGCTACGGTCAATTGGGGCAGCGACTGGCGCATGCCGACGATTGAAGAAATCGCTGAGTTATGTACCGAATGCACCGACCAGTGGATTGTCTATAATGGCGTGCCTGGCCGCAAGTTTACGGCTCCGAACGGAAATTCGGTTTTTCTGCCGGCGGCAGGTTACTTTGACAAGGCCGACCTCGACAAAGACCACAACGGTAGCGGCCTCGACTGGGTTGGCACGAACGGCAACTACTGGTCGGCTACGCCCGACGGGGACAATCCGAGTTACGCCTGCTACGTCATCTTCTATTCGGATCGCGAGAATTACGTGAACCATGTAAAGTATAACCGCAAGGGCGACCGCTACTGCGGACAATCCGTCCGCCCCGTGGTAAAACGATAACCCTCATTCCTCTCCCTATTCAGGGCGGAGAGTCGGGTGAAGGGTCTATTGTGCCGGCGTGGGTTCCTGGGGTTCTTCGGGTTTTTCGTCGAGGACCGGGCGGATGCTGCGGCCGTACATGCGTGCGGAATTCAGGTTCCAGCGCACGCCCTTTTCGTTGAACGTGGTGTTTTGGGCTCCGCTCGATTCGTTTTGCAGGAGCATACACGACCAATAGGAGCCGATGGTACGCTCCGATTCCTGCGGCCCTTTGATCCCGGCTAGCGGAAGGTAAATGCTGTTCCCGTTTTTCTTGCTGGTCAGCCGGTAGCCGATCCGGTCGCCGTTTTTCACCAACTCTGCCGTGCAGTTGTTCCACAACTCCTGCCATTCGGCAATGGTTGGCATCCGCCATTGGCGGCTCCAGTTGATACGGGCGGCATCGTCGAGCGGACTCAGCACTTGGTTGTTGTCGATTTTGCCCCGGCCGTGTACGGTGTTGTAGCGGGTGAAACGCACCGAGCGCACATCATCGCCGTCGAGGCGGAATTTGTAATTTTTCCAGGTACATTTCTTTTTGGCAAGCGTTTCGCCCCAGGCAAAGTGGTCGCCGTCCTCCTCTTCGGTGGCTGCACCGATGTTGCAGGTCGCCCATTTGACGCTGAGCCCCAAATCCACCCATTCGTGGTTGTCGGCCATGCCCCGGGTGGGCTGCTCTTCGGCGGGGGCGGGGGCTGTTTCGGAAAGTTGGGCGTGTGCGGCGATGGCCAGCACGCACAACAGGAAGGTGATTCGGTAGAGTTTTTTCATCATATATGGTGATCTGTTGGTTTGTCGGTGTTGAAAAGAGGTTATAACCGTTGGCTGATAACGGGCAGGATGCGGGCTTTCCAGGCGGCGAAATCGTCGGCGAGGATGTGGCGCCGGGCCTCTCTGACCAGCTGCAGGTAGAAGGCCAGGTTGTGAATCGAGGCAATCTGCAGGCCGAGCAGCTCGCCGGCAATGGTGAGGTGCCGCAGGTAGGCCTTGCTGTACTGGCGGTCAACAAAACAGTCGGACGTTTCGTCAATGGGGCTGAAGTCGTCCGCCCACTTTTGGTTGCGGATGTTGATGGTTCCCTGCCAGGTGAAGAGCATGCCGTTGCGGCCGTTACGCGTTGGCATGACGCAGTCGAACATATCGACGCCGCGCCCGATGGCCTCGAGCAAATTGGCCGGCGTCCCCACGCCCATGAGGTACCGCGGTTTGTCGGTCGGCAGAATCTCGTTGACCACTTCAATCATTTCGTACATCTGTTCGGTCGGTTCGCCTACCGCCAGCCCGCCAATGGCATTGCCTGCGCAGTCTTGCGCGGCGACATGTTCGGCCGCCTGACGGCGCAAGTCGGGATACACGCACCCTTGTACGATGGGAAAGAAGGCCTGCTCGTAGCCGTAGAGCGGCTCCGTCTGCCGGAAGTGGCGTACGCCGCGCTCGAGCCAGCGCATGGTGAGTCCCAGCGATTTCTTGGCGTAGGCGTAATCGGCGTCACCGGGGCAGCATTCGTCGAGCGCCATCATAATGTCGGAGCCGATGCTGCGTTGGATATC
>JAGCZK010000053.1 GCA_017960065.1 Paludibacteraceae bacterium | reverse complement strand
TGGCCGTGTAGCCCAAGCGCTTCTGCTGGTCCAGATTGTTCACTTTCAGCACGATACCGTCGGTGGCCACCGGCAGGTTCTTGCGCTCCACATCCCAATAGGCGATAAACTCCATCACCTCGTCGAGCGTGGCGCAGCAACGCACCGCATCCGAAATCTTGAAGCCGAACGAAGCGGCCTTCTGCAAACAGCCGTAATGCGTGTCGGAGGGCAGCTGCTCGCCCAAAAAGTAGTAGAGGTACGAATCGAGCTTGCGATGGGCCACCACCGACGAATTCTGCGATTTGAGCGTGCCGGAGGCGGCGTTGCGCGGATTGGCGAACAAAGGTTCCTCGTCGCGCTCGCGCTCCTGGTTGATGCGTTCGAACTCCTTCCAGGGCATGAGGATTTCGCCCCGCATTTCGAAACGGTCGGGAAAGTCGCCCGTCAGCACCATCGGAATCGAACGGATAGTACGCACATTAACGGTCACGTCGTCGCCCTTCTCGCCGTCGCCCCGCGTTACGGCCCGCACCAGGCGGCCGTGCTCGTAGATGAGCGAAATCGACACGCCGTCGTACTTGAGTTCACACACCAGTTCGAACGGCTCGCCGAGGCCTTTGGCCACGCGGTTGTAAAAATCGCGCACGTCGGCCTCGCTGTAGGTGTTGCCCAGCGAAAGCATGGGATACTGGTGCCGCACCTGCTGGAAATTCTGGTTCAGGTCGCTCCCCACCCGCTGCGTGGGCGAATTCGGGTCGGCAAACTCGGGATGCGCGTCTTCGAGCGCCTTGAGCCGGGCCATCGCCTGGTCGAAATCATAGTCCGACACCGTCGGCGACGACAACACATAGTATTCGTGATTCCACCGGTTAAGGTCTTCCCGAAGCCGGGCTATTTCTGTTGAGATGTCCATCGTGTTCATAAACACGCAAATATAAGCAAAATCTTTTTGATTTTTGCACGCCGGCAAGACGTATTTTTCAACAGAAAAGCGTACTTTTGCAAGACGAAACCCAAACATCCGATTATGCGCATAGACATCTTGTCGGTCATACCCGAACTCATTGAAAGCAACTTTGCCTATTCGATTGTCAAACGGGCGCAAGACAAAGGCCTGGCCGAGATTCACCTGCACAACCTGCACGACTACAGTACCGATATGCGGCACCACCGTGTCGATGCCTACCCCTTTGGGGGCGAGGCCGGAATGGTCATGCAAATCGAGCCGGTGGACCGGGCCATCACCGAACTCAAAAGCCAGCGCAACTACGACGAAGTGATCTACACCTCGCCCGACGGCGAAACCTTCAACCAGAAAATCGCCAACCAGATGTCGATGCTCAACAACGTCATCATCCTCTGCGGCCATTACAAGGGCATTGACCACCGCATCCGCGAGCACCTGATCACCCGCGAGATTTCGGTCGGCGACTACGTGCTGACCGGCGGCGAACTGGCTGCCTCCATCATGGTCGATGCCGTGGTACGCATCATCCCCGGGGTCATTTCCGACGAGCAGTCGGCCCTTTCCGACTGTTTTCAGGACGATTTGCTCTCGGCCCCGGTCTATACCCGCCCCGCCGACTACAAGGGCTGGAAAGTGCCCGAAATCCTCTTGTCGGGCCACGAAGCCAAAATCGCCGAATGGCGGCTCGAACAATCGCTCGAACGTACCCGGCGCCTCCGGCCCGACCTGCTCAACGAATAAAAAAAATCACCGCTTGCTGCCAAGCGGTGATTTTTTTGTGTGGGGGGAGGCTCCCCCGCTTATTTTTCGAGACGGTAGGCCAAGCCCAGGCTGACGAACTCCTTGAACTGGATCTTCGAATCCCAGCCGTCGGCACCGGTCGAGTCGTAGCGCGGATTGAGCGATACGCGGGCGGTCAAAAGCTTGTAGAGCTTGAAGTCGGCGATGACTTCCCAGTCAACTTCGATACCCTTGTAGTTGGTATAGAACGACAGGGTGCTTTCCAACGACACCTTGTCGTTGAATTCCTGACGGTATTGCGCCTTGATGCGCGAACCCAGGTAGTCGTTCTGCATCTGGGTGGGCTGATAGTAATTGGCAGCCGCACTCCAATCGGCAGCGGCAACGGCAGCATCGTAAGCAGTCTGATCCGTGATAACGTGTGCATTGCCGTCTTTGTCGGCCACACCCACATGGTCGCTGATCGAGGTCAAACCGTCTTCGGTGGCATTGGCAAACGCACGCAGGTCATACACATAGACCAAACGGTAGGCATACGGGGCAATCATGACCGAAAAGTCGAGTTTGTGCGCGTCGCTGTGGTATTTGTAATCGACACCGACACCGGCATAAAAACGGATCGGCGAGAACAGACCGCTTACCAGTTCGGGCGAATCGATCTGATAGTTGTTGAACAGCGTGGTCTCGAAGTCGGCGTTAGCGGCCACGTTCCAGCCCTTGCCGATGTTGTAGCCCAATTTGGTCGAATAGGCGGTCTTGTCGTCGGTCAAGTGCCACAGACGGCCGTATTTGTCTTCGCTGAAGGTGGTGGTCACACCGTATTTCAGTTCGACCAGGTTGTCCCAAGCCCATTTTTCCTTGGCGTAGTTGAACCAGCCCTTCAAACCGAACAGACCGGCCACATTGCTGTTACCGCCGTTGTACCAGTTGGGGGTGACAAAGGTTTGGGTACCTTGCAACGAAACGTCGAGGCCTCTTTTCCAGAACTCCGACGTCTTTTTGGCGTCGGCAGCGGCGCTGGCAGCCTCTGCGGTGGCCGAACCAGCTTCGGCAGTCGCTGCTGCAGCCGCAGAAGCGTCCACAAAATCACCTTGTGCCGATGCGACTTGAACAAGCGCAAATGCGGCAACCAATAACATTAATTTTTTCATACTTCTAATTTTCCTATTATTTGTTGAATGGATTGAAATCCGTTTTGATCGAGGTAGTCATCGATGCCCTGCTTCACCTTGACGGAGACCGTCGGGTCGATGAAATTGGCCATACCGATTTGGATGGCGCTGGCACCGGCCAGCAGAAACTCGATGGCGTCGGTTGCCGATGCGATGCCTCCCATGCCGATTACCGGCACCTTGACCGCCTTGGCCACCTGCCATACGCAACGCAGGGCGACCGGCTTGATACAGGGGCCCGAAAGGCCGCCCGTCACCGTCGAAAGCACCGGTTTGCGGGTGCGCACGTCGATGGCCATGCCCAATAACGTGTTGATGAGCGACACCGAGTCGGCTCCGGCCGCTTCGACCGCCCGTGCAATCTCCGTAATGTCGGTAACATTCGGCGAAAGCTTAACAATTAAAGCCTTATGATAGGCCCTTCGCACAGCATTTATCACCTGTTCGGCCATTTTGGGGCTGGTGCCGAATCCCATGCCCCCTTGCTTGACATTGGGGCACGAAATGTTCACTTCGATGGCGTTGATTTTGTCAAGGGCTGCGATTTTTTCGGCCGTGGCGGCATAATCCTCCACCGACGAGCCCGACACGTTCACAATCATCTGCGTATCGTAGTCGCAGATGGTCGGATAGATGTGCTCCACGAAATAATCGACCCCCTTGTTTTGCAAACCGACGGCATTGAGCATGCCCGAAGCGGTTTCGGCCATACGGGGATAGGGATTGCCCTCACGGTGATGCAACGTGGTTCCTTTGACCACAATGCCGCCAATCTGGCTCAAATCGACCAAATCGGCAAATTCGGTGCCATAGCCGAAGGTGCCCGATGCGGTCATCACCGGGTTTTTGAGCTGCAAGGCACCGATATGGGTAGTTAAATCTGCCATTTCAACTGGTTTATATTAAATACGGGACCTTCGCTGCACACGCACTTGTGTCCGTCAACCGTATCGGTCACACAGCACAAGCAGGCGCCCAAGCCACAGGCCATTTTGTTTTCGAGCGACACCTCGCAGGCAACCGACGCCTTTTTGGCGTAGGCGGCCACCGCCTTCATCATCGGGGTCGGGCCGCAGGTGTAAATAAAGTCGGCCTTTTGGTCGAGCACCGAATGGTTGGTCACAAAGCCACGCTCGCCCGCGCTACCGTCTTCGGTGGTGACAAACACCTCTCCAATGGCCTCGTAGGGCTTCAGGTCAATCATTTCCCTGGTCGAACGGAACCCGAGCAAGAAGTTGACCTCGTGCCCGCCGTCGCGCAACACGCGGCCCAGGTACAGCAAGGGAGCGATGCCCACGCCGCCGCCCACGAGCAGCAGGCGTTTTCCGGACTCGGAAGGGATGGTAAAGCCGTTTCCCAAAGGCAGCAGCAGGTTGACCACCTCACCGGCCTTGAGTTGCGACAAGGCCACGGTACCGTCGCCCACCTTTTGGATCAAAAGCGAGAGCTGTTGCGACGAAAAATCGACATCAAAAACGGAAATGGGCCGGCGAAGCACCACCGACGGGGTGTGATCCACCCGGATTTCGACAAACTGCCCCGGCAAAATCGCGGGCAAAGCCCCTGAAACGGGACGCAGCTGGAGTTGAAAACAGGTATTGCTCAGCGGAAGATTCTCAACCACCTCGCAATCTAATAAACATTTGCGAGCCATAATCAAATAAAACGCCGCAAAGTTACTGATTTTTATGGAAAGATATACCTAATGTTGAAAATCTTCGTACGAGTGGTCGTCATAAAAGACGATGATCCGGCTGATTTTGCGCGCGACGGTTTCCTTAATCACCTCGCGGATGACCTGGGGTCCGGCCGTCGGATTTTGAACCTCGAGAGTCGCGTCATTCTTGTCATCCGCCGAAGAAACGGATTCCACGCGATTCTCAGGCGCCAAATTTTCGTCACGGACAGCCTCCGAAACCGGGGCAAAGGCGCTCACCGGAGTGGGGGCGGACACCGGTTTATCGAACTCGGAAAAGAGGTTGGGCTCCTCGGGTGCCGCCATCGGGCCATCCGCCGCAGGCACCGCCGGGTTTACAGATGTATTGTCCTTATACATAGGCAGTTGCCCAAACATCAACCATTCGATATTGAGGTTCGGAAAAGCCATTTTTATCCCAATAACCGAGTCGTAACTGGGTTTGTTACGGCCAGATAAAAGGTGGCTGACGGCCGTCTGGTTCATGCCGACTTTATCGGCAAATTGTTTCGCGTTCAGGCCTTCGGATTGCATCAGATTTCGGATGCGTTCGGGGAAATTTTCCTGGAAATTAGAATCCATACAACTGTAAATTTTTAATGCTACAAATGTAAATCAAAAAATTCAATTATGCAAATTTACATTTGTATCGATTTACATTTGTAATTACACTTGTAAAGTCTTAAGAATGGCGTTTTGTAAAGCATAAGAGATGACATCCGTAAAAAGGCCTTAAAGCGACACTTTATATTTAACAATTAAAATGCTGACTATCAAGATACTTATATCTAAATATACGGCCTTATAAAGGGGGTTTTCACAGTTTGGCGCCAACATCTACACCGCTACTTTATATTTAACACCATAAAATGCTGATTTTTAATATATTATAGAAACAATTTTAACACATTACAAAAATATAAGAATCCGAAGTACACAAGTGGGAACGGGGGCTTTTACATTTGTAAAGCACTGGAAAAGGACTCCTCTTCCCCATCGGAGTTATACAAATGTATTGTGTAATAAGGGTTAAACATTTGTAAACACCTTAAATAATTTACATTTGTTTATTGTTTTCTCGGTTTACATTTGTAAATATCAAAACCGGTTTTCAAGTCAGCAAAAAATTAGTACCTTTGCATACAGAAAATACACCACACTACCATGGATAAAAAATTAGAAGCCTTTCAACGAAGTCTGGAAATTCTCGACCGACTGCGTGTCGAATGTCCGTGGGATCGCAAGCAGACCAACGAGTCGCTCCGCATCCACACCATCGAAGAAACTTTTGAACTGGCCGACGCCATTATCAAAGACGACACCGAAAATATTAAAGTGGAACTCGGAGATGTACTCCTCCACATCCTTTTTTATGCAAAAATCGCAGATGAGAAAAAACAGTTTGACATCGCTGACGTGTGTAACGCACTGAACGACAAACTAATATACCGTCATCCGCACATTTTTGGCGCTGTAGAAGCGGCTACGGCCGATGATGTGTCCAGAAATTGGGAAATATTGAAACTACGGGAGCATAAAAACAAAACCGTTCTCGAGGGCGTTCCCAATTCCCTGCCTTCGGTCATCAAGGCGCACCGCATCCAAGACAAAGCCCGAAATGTCGGCTTCGACTGGTCGAACCGCGAAGAGGTGTGGGACAAGGTCAAAGAAGAAATCAGCGAGGTGCAGGCCGAAATCGATCAGATGGATGCCGACCGGCTCGAAGAGGAATTCGGCGATCTGATGTTCAGCCTGATCAATGCCGCCCGACTCTACAAGGTCGATCCCGACAACGCCCTTGAGCGGACCAACCAAAAATTCATCCGGCGGTTCAACTACATCGAGTCGCAGCTCAAAGAAAAAGGACAAACCTTCGACGAAGCCGGGCTCGAAGAAATGGACCGGCTTTGGAACGAAGCCAAGCGACAAGGCCTGTAAAACAAAAACGGCATCCTTTTCGGATGCCGTTTTTGTTATGGTAAGAAAGAAAGGGATGCTTAACCTTCAATCACCAGCGCATTGCTTTTGAGCAGGCGGCAGCAGTCGTTCATGTACTCGCGGACGATATCGGCGGCAGGCTCGATGCGCTTGACCAAACCGGCCGACTGACCGGCCATGAAGCAACCCGTCACATCGTCGCCCTCTTGCGATCCGCGGCGCAAAGCCCCGGTTCCCAACTTGTCCAACTCTTCCTGCGTGGTTGCGGGGTTGGCCTCGAGCTTGGCAAACTTACGGGTGAACGGCGTTTTGAGGGCGCGCACCGGATGGCCCGAGCCACGGCCCGTGACCAAGGTGTCGGTGTCGCCGGCCGACAGCACTTTCTGCTTGTAGGCCTCGTGCACCTGACATTCTTCGGCACACAAAAAGCGTGTACCACACTGCACGCCTTCGGCCCCCAACATCAGGGCGGCTGCCATGCCGCGGCCGTCGGCGATGCCACCGGCCGCAATCACCGGAATCGACACGGCATCGACCACTTGCGGTACCAGGGCCATGGTGTTCAGCTCGCCAATGTGGCCGCCGGATTCACCCCCTTCGGCAATGACGGCCGAAGCTCCGGCCCGTTCCACCCGTTCGGCAATAGCCACCGAGGGGACCACCGGAATGACGGCGATGCCGGCCTCGCGCCAGACAGGAATATATTTGGCCGGGTTACCGGCACCGGTGGTTACCACCGGAACGTGCTCCTCGCATACCAATTGTACAACTTCATCGACAAACGGACTGAGCAACATGATATTCACCCCAAAGGGTTTGTCGGTCATCGACTTGCAGGCCTTTATCTGCTGACGCACATAATCGGCATTGGCATTCATGGCCGAAATAATTCCCAACCCACCGGCATTCGATACGGCGGCCGCCAGTTTGGCCTCCGACACCCATGCCATTCCTCCTTGAAAGATGGGGTACTCAATCCCCAACATGTCACAAATTCTGCTTTTCAGTTTCATACGTTCTAATTCATAGCCCGAAACCGCGTGCCCGGGCTGATTTCAACGACTGCAAAGGTACAAAAGTTTTCACGGATATACCACGATTCCATCCCCTAATCCACATATTCCGTCCCAGATGCAAACCGTCAAACGATTTCTTGCTATTTTATTCATAATATTGTATATTTGCGTTTGTCAAGAATAAGAATCGTATGAAAAACTTAAAAGGAACCAAAACCGAGGCCAACCTGATGGAAGCCTTTGCCGGCGAATCGATGGCCCGCAACAAGTACACCTATTTCGCATCCAAAGCCAAAAAAGAAGGTTATGTGCAAATTGCCGCCCTGTTTGAAGAAACCGCAGCCAACGAAAAAGAGCACGCCAAAATTTGGTATAAACTGCTCCACGACGGCGTGGGCACAACCACGGCCAACCTCGAGGACGCCGCCAACGGTGAAAATGCAGAATGGACCGACATGTACGCCCGCATGGCCCGCGAGGCCCGCGCCGAAGGCTTTGACGAAATCGCCGCAAAATTCGAAATGGTCGCCGCCATCGAGAAAGAACACGCGGAGCGCTACCGCAAGCTGTTGAAAAACATCAATGACAAGTGCGTCTTTTCCAAAGACGGCGAAGCCATTTGGCAATGCTCCAACTGCGGACACATTGTGGTTGGCAAATCCGCTCCAGAGATTTGCCCCGTCTGCGACCATCCGCAAGCCTACTTCCAGGTCAAGGCCGAGAATTATTGCGCCGTCATTGGCTGTGTGAAAACAAAAAAGACTTCCGAAATCGGAAGTCTTTTTTGTTGCTGTGACCCCGGAGGGGCTCGAACCCTCGACCCACTGATTAAGAGTCAGTTGCTCTACCAACTGAGCTACGGAGTCAAATGCGGTGCAAAGGTAGCAAGTTTTTTGACAGATTCAAAACTTTGACCGCTTTTTTTACAAAAATATCGTTTTTTTC
>JAGCZK010000052.1 GCA_017960065.1 Paludibacteraceae bacterium | reverse complement strand
TGCATCTTGCAAATCTTCAGTTTATCGACATTTTGGAGTATGTGGGGACCTTTGCGTTCGCCATCAGTGGTATCCGTATGGCCTCGGCCAAGCGTTTCGACTGGTTCGGAGCGTACGTCGTCGGCCTGGCCACCGCCATTGGCGGCGGTACGGTGCGCGACCTGTTGCTGGGGGTGCAACCCTTTTGGATGAACGGGCCGAGCTACCTGGTCTGGACGGCGGTGGCGCTGGGCTTCGCCCTGATATTCCGCCAGTACCTGCGGCGGATGGACTACACCCTCTTTATTTTCGACGCCATCGGATTGAGTTTCTTTACGGTGGTGGGCATGCAAAAGTCGCTCGATTTCGGACAGCCTTTCTGGGTTTCCATTATCATGGGGGTGCTGACGGGTTGTGCCGGCGGCATTATGCGCGACGTGCTTATCAACGAAGTGCCTCTGATTTTCAAAAAGGAGATTTATGCCACGGCCAGCATCTTGGGCGGCCTGGTATTGCGCTTTTGCGTGTTTATCGGCCTGCATGTGGTGATTGCCGAGGTGCTGGGCGCCCTGATCATTCTGGTGGTGCGTATCGTGGCCATGCAACGGCAGCTGGCCCTGCCGATTCTTAAGCAGGAAGACGAGGAGGCAGGGGGGTGATACCGACCGGCCGTTTTGCTCCGTCGCCTACGGGCCGTATGCACCTGGGCAATGTGTATTGCGCCCTGTTGTCGTATTTGTCGGTCAAAAGCCGGGGTGGACGCTGGATTCTGCGTATCGAAGACCTCGACCCGCAGCGTTCGCGGCTCGACTTTGCCCGTTGGATCGAAGAGGACCTGCATTGGCTGGGGCTCGACTGGGACGAAGGCGGCCTCGATGCCGGGCAGTGGGGCGATTGCTGCCAGAGCCGGCGCACCGACCTTTACCGTCAGGCCTTCGGCCAGCTTCGGTCCGACTGTTACCCTTGTTTTTGCAAACGTGCCGATTTGTTGGCGGCTTCGGCGCCGCACACGTCCGACGGCCGGGTTATCTATGCCGGCACTTGTCGTCGTCTCAGCCCGGCCGAAGTGGAGCGCCTTGGGCTCGAACGCTGCCCTTCGTACCGTCTGAGGTTGCCCGACGGGGAGTTTGTGTTTGAGGATGCCCGTTACGGCCGCCAGACGGTGAACCTGGCCCGCGACTGTGGCGATTTTGTTGTGCGCAGGGCGGACGGGGGCTATGCCTACAACCTGGCGGTGGTGGTCGATGACGCCGCCATGGGGGTCAATGAGGTGGTGCGTGGGGTCGATTTGCTGCCGGTGACTCCCGAGCAGCTTTATCTGTACCGCCGGTTGGACCTGACACCGCCGGTTTACCGGCACATTCCGCTGCTGGTCGATGCCCAGGGACGGCGTCTGTGCAAGCGCGACCGCGATTTGGAGATGGGCAGTTTGCGCCAGGCCGGGGCCTCTCCCCAGCAGATTTTAGGGGATTTGGGGTACTTCGCCGGCCTGCTTCCCGACAGGGGCCCGGCTACCCTGCAGCAGTTGTTGGAGCTGTTTGACTGGAAGAAGGTCCCGCTTCAGAATGTGGTGGTCGGGTAGTGTCGGAAAGAAAAAAAAGAACTTACACAAAAATTTGGTACTTTTGTCCTCAAAAAGCATAAAACCCTAACATCGCACTATGCAACCCGGCAAATTATTCCTAATCCCCACTACATTGGGCGACAGCCCGCTGCAGAACGTCTTACCCGCCCAAGTGTGGACCGTGGTGTCGCAACTCCGTTATTTCGTTGTCGAAGATGTCCGGACGGCGCGCCGGTATCTCAAACGCCTGGACAAAGCCATCGACATTGACAGCCTGCACTTTGAGGAGCTCAACCGCCATACCTCGCAGGAGCAAATCGAGGGGATGCTGACCCCGTTGGCGGCAGGATACGACCTGGGGATCATTTCGGAAGCCGGTTGTCCGGCCATTGCCGACCCGGGGGCCGACGTGGTGGCCATAGCGCAGCGCCGCGGATACCAGGTGGTGCCGATGGTGGGACCCTCGTCGATTCTGATGTCGATGATGGCGTCGGGATTTAACGGCCAGAGCTTTGCCTTTTTGGGCTATCTGCCCATTGATCCGTCCGACAAACAAAAGCAGCTGAAGGTGATGGAAAACCGCATCTGGAACGAATCCCAGACCCAGATATTTATCGAAACCCCCTACCGTAACAACAAACTGGTGGCAGATCTGCTTCGTCAGCTGCGACCTGCCACCAAATTGTGCATCGCTTCGGATATCAGTCTCGATACCGAGTGGATCGTTACGAAAACCGTTGCGGACTGGCGGAAAACCGAAATCCCCGACCTTGGGAAGCGGCCCACCATTTTCTTGCTTTACCGTTAGTCTAAATCGAAGTTGTCGTTGACATCTTCGGCCGACTCGTCGAAATTGAAGAAATCTTCATCTTCCATAAGAAGCTTGCTGTTTTTGGGTTTATGAATCAATGTTTCAGGGATTTCTTTGTCGTGGTCTTTGATTAAGTCCCAGAGACGGTCTTTGAGCGTGTCGATACCGATGCCTGCCACCGACGAAATGTAGGTGTGGGGCAAATCGGCGATTTCGCGTTCGATACCCACCTTGAGCTCCTCGTCGATCAAATCGCATTTCGAAATGGCCAGATAGCGTTGCTTGTTGAGCATTTCGGGATTGTACTGTTCCAGCTCGTTGAGCAGGATTTCGTACTGCTTGCGGACGTTGTCGCAATCGGCTTCGATCAGGAATAGCAGGACGGCGTTGCGTTCGATGTGGCGCAGAAAGCGCAGGCCGATGCCCTTGCCCTCGTGTGCCCCCTCGATGATGCCCGGAATGTCGGCCATGGCGAACGATTTGCCATCGCGGTACGACACGATGCCCAGGTTGGGTTCGAGCGTGGTGAAGGCGTAGTTGGCGATTTTGGGCCGGGCGGCGGACACCACCGACAGCAGCGTTGATTTGCCGGCGTTGGGGAATCCGACCAGACCGACATCGGCCAATACCTTCAGCTCAAGAATGACATTGCGCTCTTGAAAATCTTCGCCCGGCTGGGCAAAACGCGGCGTCTGGCGGGTGGCGGTGCGGAAATGCCAGTTGCCCAAGCCTCCGCGGCCGCCTTTGAGCAGAACCACTTCCTGCCCGTCGCGGGTAATGTCGCACAAAAACTCGCCGGAGTCGGCGTCGTAGGCCACGGTGCCACAGGGGACTTCGATGACCTTGTCTTCACCGTCCTTGCCGAAACTGCGGCTCGCGCCGCCCCCGCCTCCGTGTCCGGCCATGATGTGGCGGGTGTACTTGAGGTGCAGCAGCGTCCAGTAGTTGGAGTTGCCTCTCAAAATGATGTGCCCGCCGCGTCCGCCGTCACCGCCGTCGGGGCCTCCCTTGGCGATGTACTTCTCGCGGTGCAGGTGCATCGAGCCCGCCCCTCCCTTGCCGGAGCGGCAGTAGATTTTGACATAGTCGATGAAGTTGGAGTCTGCCATGCCGCCGTGTTATTTGCGAACCTTGTCCACCGCTTTGGTGATGCGGTCCAATACTTCGTCCATGGTGCCCATGCCCTGGATCGGCGTGTTTTTGCCTTGCTTTTCGTAGTAGGCGATGACCGGCATGGTTTTCTCTTCGTAGGTTTTCAGACGCTGTTGGATGGTTTCCAGGTTGTCGTCCGAACGGCCCGAAGTTTTGCCGCGGTTGAGCAGGCGGGCTACGAGTTCGTCGTTGTCAACGGCGATGTTGAGCATGATGTCCACCTGCATGTTGCGCTGGCTGAGCATTTCGTCCAAGGCACCGGCTTGCACAACGGTGCGCGGAAAACCGTCGAAGATGAAGCCCGAAGCGCCCTTGTTTTTGTCAATGGCACCGGCCAACAGGTCGATGATGAGGTTGTCGGGGACAAATTCGCCCTTGGCAATCAAACCGTCGGCAATTTTGCCCAGCGGCGAGCCTGCTGCGATTTCAGCCCGCAACAAATCACCCGTCGAGAGGTGTACCAGATTGTATTTCTTTACCAAAAAATCGCTTTGTGTCCCTTTGCCGGAACCCGGAGCGCCGAAAATTACGATATTAAACATGATATAAAGGTTTATGTTGTCTTCAGTTGCTGATCCGATAGCGTTCGTTGCCATAGTCCGACACCCGGTAACACTTGAGTCGTGCCGTGGCAGGGCCTTTGTTGGGGCGGGCGCTGCCGTTGCCGATTTCGAAACTCGACCCGCAGGTGGGGCAGACGGCGAAATATCCGTCGAGCGCCACTTCGGTGTCCTTCCGGTGTTCGTAGGGGCAGCAGCTGTCGAAGGCGTAGAGGCGGTTGTCGTAGGCTCTGACGACAATGACGCCGCAGTAACCGTATGCCCCCAACGGGCTGAGTGCCGAAGGCTGGGTGGCGGAGTAGTGCCGTGCATTGCCCGTCATGCCGTCGCGCAGGCTGTTGTCCGAACCGGTGATGGCGGTGTCGATGATAAAGGCCACATACCCGTAGGGTACCTCGCTGGGCGGCTCCTGTTGCGAACAGGCGCTGAGAACGAGGGCTCCGAGCAGGCCGGAAATCAAGAATACCATCGGTTTCATCGGGTGCAAATTTAGTGGATTTTTTGCATACGGCCCTTATTTTTATAGAGGAGTTGTGAACAATTTTTGAACGAGGCAGGCGACATGGCGGTAAGGGCCTTTCTTTCTGCGAAAACGGGCGAAAAATCGTGTGGTGGAATAGGGCTGTGAAGTAGTTTTGTGAAATAAAACGCCCCTACGTTAAAAGAATTCACGGATTTGTCGTATATTTGTAAAGTTGCATGAGATTTTGTGTAGTAAATAATTACTACCTTGCACCCGATATAAAACGCTAACCAATTAAATCGTCATACAATATGAAGCGCTTTTCTTTATTGAAGGCAGTTTGCGCAGTGTTAGTGACCTTCGGGTTTACTGCTACAACACTTGCTCAAACGGCAGTTCCTCTCGGTCGGGGCAGTTATGCCTCGAGTGTTCCGGAAGAACGTTACGTCAAGGATCCGGGGTATGCGACAACGTACAACGCCATCCGTGTGGAGAACATGGAGAGCAAGAAGCCGCTACCGACTTGCGACTGGTGGTCGCAGTTGATGGTCGATATGGGCAACTCCCGCGGTTTTGCCGGTGCGGTTTGGGTTTATCCGCAACGCGTCGGCGGTGAGCCTGCCGGCATGTATATGGACTTCCCGAAAGTGTGGACTCCACAGGGTGGCGACTTGCAGCCGACCAACCCCAACTCGGAGTTAAAACTCTACGGCGACGGTTTCCGGGCGACCAAGCAGTTGGTGCGCGACTGGAACGACTGGGGAGTGACCTTTGTGCTGACCGACGAAAACAGTAAGGAAATCGAGTGCGCCATTGCCAACGGTATCCCTTATACCTATTTTAATTTTAAAAACAACATGCCCGACCTGGTCATTCCGTCGTCGGCCACGTTCTTCCGTCGCGACGGTCTCGAGGCGCGGTTCCCGATGCGTACCGACTGTTTCGGCATCAATATCAACGGAGACCACTTCGGTATCTTCCTTCCGGAAAACACCGAAATCTCCAAGGAACCGGGGTTGGTGCACATCCGTTTTACGGGTACCGAGTCGTACCTGGTTGTGGCGTGCATGCCCGACGAAACGCAGATGGACTTCTTCTACCAGTATGCGTACAACCGTCCGACCGACACCAAATTGTCGTGGTCGTACGATGAACAGTCTGCCAAACTGACCACCACCTATACGGTTTCGACCAAGAACCTGCGTACCGGAGCCACCGGTGGTCAGACGATTCAGGGCTTTATCCCGCACCACTACAAAAAGTCGGAAGTGACGTTCCCCTTCCAAGGGTTGGAATACGCCACGCCGCGTGGTAAGATGAAATGTGCCGTGGGCAACACCTTTACAATAAGGTATGAATTCAACGGTCTGCTCCCGTGGGATCCGGTTCCCGATGTCAAGTTCAACGCACAGTACGACCAGAACAAGATGAACATCTTCCTGGACATGTACTCCACGAAGAAAGAGGACCAGGGCGACGCCTATTGGGGCGGCAAACCGCTGCTGCAAATGGCCCAGCACATGATTTGGTCGCGCGAGACCGGACAAACGGCCGATTATGAGGCGATTAAGAAAGAATTGACCCGTTCGCTGACCGACTGGTACACCTATACGCCCGGTGAGCGTAACCACTATTATGCCCGCAACGACCAATGGGGCGCCTTCTGCCCGTACGACAACATCTATGCGGCCGAGATGGGCCAGGACAACCACTTTGAGTTGGGTTATCACGGCCATGCCGCCGCTTCGCTGATGATGATTGACGAGGATTTTCGCAAGGGATTTGCGCCTTTTGCCGAGATGATGATGCGCCAGGTGGTCAACTGGGAGCGCGGCACCGATTTGCCTTGGTTCCGGAACTTCAGCCCTTGGCAGGGACACTCGTATGCCGGCCCCTTCGGCGACGGTGGCGGTAACGGACAGGAGTCTTCGTCGGAGGCCATGCAGGCTTGGAGTGCCTTGTACTGGATTGCCGAAGCCAACCAAGACAAGGTGATGCGCGACGCCGCCATTATGGGTTATACCCTCGAGGCGCGTGCCACCCAAGAGTATTGGTTCGATATCGATCATGAAAACATTGATTACGATAAGTATCTGATTTCGCCCGAGAACAATAAGGTGGGAAATGCCAACGATCACTGGGCCCAAAATTTCAACAACTATTTCTTGGATGTGATTAGTCCGCAAAAGGGCTATCACCACATGCGCGAAATTGATGCCACCCGGCGTACCTTGCGCAATGATACCATCTACATGCTCCGTCCGTACAGCGCCAACTTGCAGGACCGCGGTGTGGGGTGGTGGACGTGGTTTGGCGGCCAGCCGATTTACATGCACGGTATCCAATGGTTGCCGTTCTCGTGCTATCTCAAGTATTTGTATGAAT
>JAGCZK010000051.1 GCA_017960065.1 Paludibacteraceae bacterium | reverse complement strand
TGACCATCGTCGGCGCAGCCGGCATGATTGGTTCGAACATGGCTCAAACCGCCATGATGATGAGACTGACCCCCAACATCTGTCTCTACGACGTGTTCTCGCCCGAAGGCGTGGCCGAAGAAATGCGCCAAAGCGGCTTCGACGATGTGAACATCACGGCTACTACCGATGCCAAAGAGGCCTTCACCAACGCCAAATACATCATTTCGTCGGGCGGCGCTCCCCGCAAGGAGGGTATGACCCGCGAGGACTTGCTGGCCGGCAACTGCAAAATCGCCGAGGATTTGGGCAAGGACATCAAAAAATACTGCCCGGACGTGAAACACGTGGTCATCATCTTCAACCCTGCAGACTTGACGGGCCTGGTCACCCTGCTCTACTCGGGACTGAAACCCGGATAGGTAACCACCTTGGCCGGTCTTGACACCACCCGTCTGCAAAGCGCCTTGGCCAAGAAATTCGGTGTCATGCAACGCGACATCAAGGGTTGCGCCACCTACGGCGGCCACGGCGAGCAAATGGCCGTATTCGGCAGCCATGTTTCCATCAAAGGCCGCAAGTTGAACGATATCATTGGCACGCCCGAATTCCCAGCCGAAGAGTGGGAACAAATGAAGAAGGACGTCACCCAAGGCGGTGCAGCCATCATCAAACTGCGCGGCCGCTCGAGCTTCCAAAGCCCGTCGTACCTGTCGGTGGAAATGATTCGCTCGGCCATGGGCGGCGAAGCGTTCCGCTTCCCTGTCGGCACCTATGTCAAGACAAAAAAATACGACCACATCATGATGGCCATGAAGACGACCTTGGACAAGGACGGCGCCAAGTTCACTGTTCCCAAAGGCACGCCCGAGGAGAACGCCAAACTCGACGCTTCGTACGAGCACTTGTGCAAGATGCGCGACGAACTCGTGACCCTCAAAATCGTTCCGCCCATTTCGGAGTGGAGCAAAATCAACCCGAACCTCTAAACGGTTACACCTTATTCATAAAAAAACTCCGAAGCGTGGCTTCGGAGTTTTTTTTACAGGGAACGACCCAACGGCTATGGCGCCTCGACGGCCAACAGGCGTTGAAAAAATTCGGGATAGCGGCGCTCGAGCGAAACGGGCCGGTGATTGGCATCCATAAAGCAGTGCGTGCTGGTCGCCGTAAAGACCACTTCGCCCCGCACCTTCATCACATAGCCGAACACCAGTTTGAGCGCCGTGTGCTGCTCCACATAGAGGTAGATTTGGATATCATCGGCGTAAGTGGTGGTTTTCAGGTACTTGCACTCGACCGAAATCACCGGCGACACCAAGCCGTCGGCCTCCATCTTGTCATAGCCCATGCCCAGGCGTTCGAGGTAGTCGGTACGCGCCTCTTCCATAAACCGGATGTAGTTGGAATGGTGCGTGATGCGCATGGCATCGGTCTCGTAATAATTCACATGGTGTATGTAGGGTTCCATCGCCATTGTCTTACCAACCGGAAATTACCCCAACTGGGAGTCGCCAAAATAATCAATCCGCATGCTGTGCCGCACTTCCGACAAGGTCTGGGCGGCCGCTTCGCGGGCTTTGTCGCAGCCCTGACGCAACACGTCGAGCACATAGGGAATATCTTTCTGCAACTCGGCACGACGGGCGCGGATCGGTCCGAGTTCCTCCTCAAGCACGGCCAACAGCAGTTTTTTGGTCTTCATGTCGCCCAAACCGCCCTTGCGGTAATGGGCCTTCATTTCTTCGAGACCGGCATATTCGGGGAACATGGCGTTGACTTGTTCGTCGCTGCAGAAGGCATCGAGGTAGGTGAACACCACGTTGCCCTCGGTGTGACCGGGGTCCTCCACCCGCAAATGGGTGGGGTCGGTGTACATTTCGCGCACTTTTTGGGCCAAGTCTTTGGGATCTTCCGACAAATAAATGCAGTTGCCCAGCGACTTGCTCATCTTGGCCTTGCCGTCGATGCCCGGCAGACGCAGACAGGCCGCATTGTCGGGCAGCAGGATTTTGGGCTCCACCAGCGTCGGGCCGTAGATGTTGTTGAAGCGACGGACGATTTCGATGGTCTGTTCCAACATCGGCGCCTGATCCTCGCCCACCGGCACGGTGGTCGCCTTGAACGCGGTGATGTCGGAGGCCTGGCTGATGGGGTACGTGAAGAAACCGACCGGAATGTTGGCTTCGAAATTGCGCATCTTGATTTCGGTCTTCACCGTCGGGTTGCGCTGCAAACGCGACACCGTCACCAGGTTCATGTAATAGAAGGCCAGTTCGGTCAGTTCGGCAATCTGCGACTGGATGAACAGGGTTGACACTTTCGGATCCAAGCCCACCGACAGGTAGTCGAGCGCCACTTCCACAATGTTCTGGCGGATTTTTTCGGGATTGTCGGCGTTATCGGTCAGGGCCTGCGCATCAGCCTCCATAATGAATATCTTGTCGTACTCGCCACTGTTTTGCAACTGCACGCGGCGGCGCAACGAACCTACATAGTGTCCAATGTGAAGACGGCCGGTCGGACGGTCGCCGGTAAGAATGATTTTCGACATCTGCTTATCAATTAGGTGATTCCGCCAACGACGGCGGTATCAAATTCACCGCAAAGATAAAAAAAATACCCATGCGCCACACGTGAAGTTCCGCATTTTTATGCTACCTTTGCAAAAATCATTCAAAAACAAATCATTCCATGGAAGAAACATTAGCTACTACAGACAGCTGCCAGGCCACCGTGGTGGAACAATTGGCACAAATGGACCCCACCGAACTGAGCGTCAGCAAGTTCCAGGGTTTATGGGATCAACTGATCACGTCGGGCGTTGACCTCGGCAAGCACATTTTGGCAGCCATCGTCATTTACTTTTTGGGAAAATGGCTGATCAAACTGATCAAAAAAGTCGTCAACAAAATGTTGACCAAACGCAACATGGACGAAGGGGTAAAAACCTTCATCGCCAGCCTGGTCAATGTTTCGCTGACCGTATTGCTGCTGATTGCGGTCATCGGCGCCCTCGGCATCGAAACCACCTCCTTCGCCGCCTTGCTGGCATCGGCCGGCGTCGCCATCGGTATGGCGTTGAGCGGTCAGTTGTCGAATTTTGCCGGCGGACTGATGATCCTGGTGTTCAAGCCCTACAAGGTGGGCGACTTTATTGAAGCCCAGGGCCAAACCGGCACGGTCAAGGCCATCCAACTGTTCCAGACCATTTTGCTGACCACCGACAACAAAACCGTGATCATTCCCAACGGCAGCATTTCGAGCGGCATCATGACCAACTACAGCGCACAGGAGTTGCGCCGCGTCGATTTTTCGTTTGCAGTGGAATACGGCACCGACTACGAAAAAGTGCAGAAAACGCTCAACCAGATCATTGCTTCGAACAGCAGCATTCTGAAAGACCCCGCCCCCTTCATCGAATTGGGCGCGCTGGCCGAAAGCAGCGTCAACGTCACCGTACGCGTATGGTGCTCCGGTGCGGATTACTGGTCGGTCTATTTCTGGATGAACAAAACGGTGTACGAAACCTTCAACAAAGAAGGCATCGCCTTCCCGTTCCCGCAACTCACCGTTCATCAGGGATAAGCAAGACATTCATCTGTCAGCAAAGGCGGCGGTACAATTGCACCACCGCCTTTGTTGTTGTATTACAGCATTTTTTTGTGGAAAAATCCCGCATGTTCGTTTTTTTTTCGTAAATTTGGCTCGTCTAGCACATGAAAAGACAATCCTAATCAAATAAAACTATATGAAAACACGCTTACTTTCTGTGGCTACCGCCTGTCTGATGGCGGTACAGGCATTCGCCGCCTACCAATTGGTGTGGTCGGACGAATTCAACGGCACATCGCTCAACACCGATGTCTGGAATTACGAATTGGGGGTCGGTACCAATTGCGACGGTAACGGCAACTGGGAACGTCAGGAATACGTCAATGACCCCAACAACATTTACGTCAGCGACGGCAACCTTGTCATCAAAGCGACATACAACAACCACACGTATGTCAACGGCAACTGTTCGTACGGCGCCTATTGGAAATCGGGACGTATCAACACC
>JAGCZK010000050.1 GCA_017960065.1 Paludibacteraceae bacterium | reverse complement strand
TTTTCTGTTTACCTTTGCACCGCTTTTGAAAAACAAAGCGGATTGAATCGCTAGCTCAGCAGGTAGAGCACATCCCTTTTAAGGATGGGGTCCTGGGTTCGAACCCCAGGCGGTTCACCAAAAACGGCCGGTTCATCGGCCGTTTTTTTTATTACAAGGTCTTCCAACCCCGCCTATGGACAACACCAAACAGCTCGAAACACAACCCATCGGCCAGCTGCTGCTGACCTACGCCATGCCTGCGGTCATCACACAGGTCATCGCCTCGGTGTACAACATCGTGGACCGCATCTTTATCGGTCAGGGCGTGGGCGCGATGGCCATCGCCGGACTCGCCGTCACCTTTCCGATGATGAACGTCATCCACGCCTTCGGAGCGCTGATCGGAGCCGGCTCGGCCGCACGCATGTCGATTGTCTTGGGCCAGAAAGACCTGCGCTGGGCCGAAAAAATCTTGGGCAACAGCACCATTCTGGGCATCGTGCTCGGACTGGCGGTCATGTGCAGCGGCTACGCCTTCATGGACCAGCTGCTCATCCGTTTCGGGGCGACCGGCAACACCCTGCAATACGCCCGCGAGTACATGATGATTGTGCTGCCGGGCATGTTCCTGACCACCATGACCTTTAACCTGACCGGTCTGATACGCGCCACGGGCTATCCGCACAAGGCCATGTACATTCTGGTCGGCGGCGCCGTGCTCAACATGCTGCTCGACCCGCTGTTCATTTTCGGCTTTGGCTGGGGCATCGGCGGCGCCGCCTGGGCCACCACCCTTTCGATGGCCGCCACCGCGCTGGTTTCGACCGCACACTTTCTCAGCCCCAACTCCTTCATCCGCTTCAAGCGCCATGCCTGGGAGATGAAGGGCTATATCTGCCGCAACATCCTGGCTATCGGCCTGAGCCCCTTTCTGATGAACCTGGTGGCCGCCGGCGTCGTTGCCCTGCTCAACGCCCAGCTGGTCCGCTACGGAGGCGACTTGGCCGTCGGGGCCTACGGCATCGCCAACACCTTCGGAACGTTCTTATTCCTGTTCATTTTCGGGGTTTGCCAAGGCATGCAGCCGATTGCCGGATACAATTACGGCGCCGGCCGTACCGACCGTCTCATCGCCGTGTTCAAACTGACCGTCAAAACCACCGTCATCGCCGGTCTGTTCGGATCGGTGGTCAGCTGCCTGTTTCCGGGCCTGCTGTCGAGAGCCTTCACCACCGACCCCGACCTGCTCGACATCTGCCGGCCGGCGTTGCGCTACTATATGGTGATGTTTCCGCTGATTGCCTTCACCATCAGCAACTCGCAGTTCTTCATGTCCATCGACAAGCCCTGGATTTCGATTGTGACCAGTCTGTCGCGCCAACTGATCTTTTTGGCTCCCGCCTGCTACGGCCTGCCCCTGTTGCTCGAATCGGCCGGCTGGGCCTCCGGAATGACCGGCATCTGGCTTTCGTTTCCGATTTCGGATGTGGCCGGAGCCGTATTGGCCGTCATACTGCTTTACCGCCAACGCGGCATTTTCAGAAAGCAATTGTAACACTTTTGTAATAAAAAGACCTTTTCATCGTAAAAAACGCTTGCCAAACCGAAATTTTCAAACCCAACGCTTGCTTTGTGCCAAAACGGCCGTAGATTTGCATTGTGATTTTTTCATAGTATTTGATTTAAGGTTAGCAAGTAGGTTCTCTGGCGTGAGAGCCTTTTGTTTTTTTAGTGCCATTTCATTGTAAAAAAATCCCTAATATTTGCCACATTGCGCAGAATTGCGTACTTTTGTGCAAAACTAAGCGAAAAATGCCTCTAACCATTCCAGCTGAACTACCGGCCATCAAGACCCTGAAAAACGAAAACATTTTCGTGATGGACAGCAAGCGGGCGTCAACACAGGATGTGCGGCCACTCAAAATCGCCATACTCAACCTGATGCCCATCAAAATCACGACCGAAACCGATCTGATCCGCCTGCTGTCGAACTCCCCGCTGCAGATTGAAATCGATTTTATCAAGTTAAAATCGCACACTTCGAAGAATACGCCCATCGAGCACCTCAAGATGTTTTACAAGGATTTCGACTCGATCCGGCAGCAAAAATACGACGGCATGATCGTCACCGGCGCCCCGGTCGAGAAAATGGAGTTCGGCCAGGTGAACTACTGGGACGAGCTGACCGACATCTTCGACTGGTCGCAGCACCACGTCACCTCCACCCTGTACATTTGTTGGGCCGCCCTGGCGGGCTTGTACCATTTTTACGGAGTGCCCAAGCACGAGCTGCCGCAAAAGATGTTCGGCGTGTTCAAACATACGGTGTCCGACAAGAAAAACCCGATATTCAGAGGATTCGACGACGAATTTTTCGTTCCCCACAGCCGCTATTCCGAAGTGAGGAAAGAAGACCTCAAAAAGGTCAAGGGCCTCAAAGTGATTTCCGAATCGAAGGAGTCGGGCGTTTACATGGTCATGGCCCGCGGCGGACGCGAATTTTTCATCACCGGCCACCCCGAGTACGCCCCCAACACCTTGGGCGATGAGTATGCGCGCGACCTGGCCAAAGGGCTCGACATCGCCCCTCCGGCCAATTACTTCCGCGACGACAACCCCAAACTCGAACCGGTTGTCCGTTGGAAAAGCCACGCCAATCTCTTGTACACCAACTGGTTGAACTATTTCGTATATCAAGAAACTCCTTACGACATCAACAGCATCGATTAAGGGGTTTGTCCAACAAAAATCTCGTTCAAGGTATGAAAATCCGAAACAAATCATTGCTTGGCTTGTTGCTCCCTGTATTCGTTTCTTTGCAGGCACATGCTGAATACCAGTTGGTTTGGGCTGATGAGTTTGAAGGCAACTCATTGAATGCGTCCTATTGGACAATAGAAACCGGAGGAGGAATCTGGGGTGGCAATGAGATGCAATATTACACAAACTCATCGGACAATATCTGGGTAAGCGACGGCTGTTTGCATTTGCGAGTGCTCAAGCAAAACAAAAACGGATACGAATACACTTCGGGACGTGTCAAAACCATGGGCAAAAAAGAATTCACCTTCGGGAAAATGGAGGCCCGCATCCGCATGGACAACGGAAAAGGGCTCTGCCCTGCTTTTTGGATGTTGAGCCACAACGCTTCATGGCCCAATGGCGGCGAATTTGACATCATGGAACATATCAACTCCGAAAACATCGTGTATGGCACCATCCACGACTGGAACAATGGAAATCTGATTTCAGACCACGGAACAAAGTACAACATTGATGTCACCCAATGGCACACCTATGGCATGATTTGGACAGAAACCCAAATCAGTTTTTATGTGGACAACCAGGTATATTGGTCAAAAAGCGTGGCAGACGGCTCGTATTTCCCCAACTACCTGCAATACCACGAACCGTACTACTTTCTGCTCAACGTAGCCATTGGCGGAACTTGGCCGGGAGCACCCGACGAACATACCTGCCCCGCACAGATGGACATCGACTATGTACGCGTGTATCAAGAAACCGACAACAGCGGCAACAACGGCGGCGATTCGGGCTGTAACATAATCAACAATCTGACACTCAACGATATATACTACACAAACAGCTCCTGGCAAGAATACAACAATGGTTCGGCAAGCGCCAACGGAAAGGACCTTTATATTGAACTGCCGGAAGCATCGGGCACGCAATGGCAAGCGCAGACCAAATGGAACATCTCTCCATCCTACACCTTGTTGCAGGGGATTGACTACACGCTCGAATTCGACATCACAAGCAACACCGCCTTACCCAAAGTATCCGCCAAAGCCTACACTTTCGGCATTGACAACGTGTCGGCCGCATATGGTGAGTTTGCACTGGCGGCGGGCGAACGCCGACACATCTCGCTAAGCGGGACGGCTTCGAGTGACTGCCCCAATGCGGGCCTACTGTTCGATTTCGGCGGTAATCCGGCGGGAACGGTCATTCAAATCAGCAATATCCTACTCAAAGAAAGCCAATGCCGCCCATCAATCATCAACAACCCTCCTGCCAAGCAGACATTCATATCGCCAAACCCGTGCCACACACAAATTACCTTGGTCAATGAAGCCCCCAATGCTTGCGTCCGCATATACGACACGTCAAGCCGCCTTGTCGGCATCGGGCATGCATCATGCACCGACACATCAAGACTACCCAGAGGAATTTACATGGCCGTGTGCAACAAAAAAACATACAAATTCATGGTTGAATAGCAACTTTTGCAAAAAATCTTAACATTTTTAAATAAATTAACTTATCTTTGCAGCATATATGAAAAGAATAGCCATACAAGGTCAAATCGGTTCTTTCCACGACGTTGCGGCACACCGCTACTTCAACGGAGAAAACATCGAGTTGATTTGCTGCGACACCTTCGAAGAGGTGTTCCGTCAGCTCAAGGCCGACAGCAATGTCATTGCGCTCATGGCTATTGAAAACACCATCGCCGGTTCGCTGCTGCACAATTACGAGTTGCTTCGCGAAAGCGGCGCACAAATCGTCGGCGAGCACAAGTTGCGCATCAGCCACTCGATCATGTGCCTGCCCGACGAAGACTGGAAAGACATCCGGGAGGTGAACAGCCACCCGGTGGCCCTGATGCAGTGCCGCGACTTTTTGCAGCGTCATCCCGAATTCAAGATTGTGGAAACGGACGACACTGCCGGAGCGGCCAAAAACATCAGCGAAAACACCCTGCACGGCCATGCGGCGATATGTTCGAAAGACGCAGCCGCCCTGTACGGGATGAAAGTGTTGGAAGAAGAGATTGAGACGAACAAGCACAACCTGACACGGTTTTTGGTATTGTGCGACCCTTGGCAGGCCGAATCGCTCTGCACTCCTAAGGATTCGAACAAAGCCAGCATCGTGTTCAGCTTGCCGCACAACGAAGGCTCGCTGTCGCAGGTATTGTCGATTTTCTCGTTCTATAAGATAAATCTGACCAAGATACAGTCGCTGCCCATTATCGGACGCGAATGGGAGTACATGTTCTACATCGATGTGATTTACGATGACTACACGCACTACCGCCAGTCGATCGATGCCACCCGCCCGCTGACCAAGCAATTGAAGATTTTGGGCGAGTACAAGCAGGGACTCAGTACGATATGAAACAACTTTATTGTTTAATTTTATAACCAAATCCACAAAAATGAAAGTAAAAAGTTTATTTGGCGCAGTTCTGCTGATGGCAGGGTTGATGCTGACGTTTTTCACTTCTTGTGAAAGCGAAGATTTAAAGACGGAAAAGAAACTCAACGGAGAATGGGAACTCACTTCTGTTCGCTATGTTGAACTTTTGAACGGCGAAATTAACCAAGAAAGCCATTATGCCGACACGACGTTCTATGGAACGACCGCCAAGGCGTATGCACCGATTTGCTCGATGATTTTCAACAAAGACGGCCAAACCGCTTTCCTCTTGAGCTCGTACTCATCGATGGCTACCACCACCTTCTACTACCAAGTGTTGGGCGACAGAATCTTCTTCAAGGAAAAAGATGACGAAGATATCGAAATCTATACGGTAGATTCCTTCTCGGGTACCGAAATCGTTCTTTCGTATATCGAATATGAATACAAATCGTACAACGACGAAGAAACCGACGACCCCGAAAACCCGGTATATGATTCCTACCAATACAAAACAATCATGACTTTTTCTAAAAAATAAATTTTATTGAGATATGAAAACGAATATTAAAAGTTGGTTATACACCTTGATTGGTTGTGGTGCGTTGATTTTCGGTACCACTGCATGTGAAGAAGCCCCGTACTTGGAAGTGGGCAGCAAATGGAAAGTGACCGAGATGCGCGATGTTACCTTCGTCAACGGTGAAGAAGATTATTCCAGCGACCAGGATCTGAACGCCAGCCCGTCAATGTACTATTACATCTTGAGCGAGGAAGAAATCGCATTCGAGCAAGTGGGCAATTATTCCGAATACGCCTCGTATTTCTATGACGAGAACACCCAATTGCTCCGTATTACTTACCAATACGACGGATCGCAATACTCGTATTTCTACGAAGTGATCGAACGTACGGACAATTCGCTCAAATTGCGTATGAAGCAGTACTCCTATTACGACACGGAGTACAACGACGAAACCGGAAAATACGAAATCGCCAACGTTTACGAGTATTTCCAATACATCACGCTTGTTAAAGAATAATCACATTAAATTTGAAAATTATGAAAGCAACTAGAATTTTGGCCAGCCTGGCCTTGGCTGCCGGCATGATGCTTGGCTTTACCGCCTGCGAAGACGAAGAAGGTGCAGTTTACAAAAAGTTGAACGGAAAATGGAAAATCGAATCGACGTATTCGGAAGTTTATCTGAACGGAAATAAAATTTACGAAGGTTCGCCCGAAGATTCCTATATGTCATCGGCCGAAATCTACTTCCTTTCCGACACCACCGGATGCATGATGGCTGGCAGCAGTACTATGGAATTTTCGTACAGCTACTTCCCTGCTACCAAAACGTTCTCCATGAACATGAACGACAATGGATTACGTTCCCTTGGCAGACGTTCTTCCATGTATGGTTCGATGACGATCGTAGGCAAGTTGGAATTTGCTGATGACGACCATGTCAGCCTGAGTTTTGACAGCTATCGTGAAATCAGCGGAGATGAGCTCTACTATGCTTACGGCTACGAAGCTGACGAAGATGAATTGGACGAATGGGGTTATTGCTTGATTAGCTCCGTCAACTCCATCAAGTGCGAGCGCATAAAATAATTTATTCGCTTTCGTGATAAAAAGAGTCGCATAGTTTCGCTATGCGGCTTTTTTTATATCTTTGCGAAACAAATCGCCAACCATGCGTACCCTCGAACTGTTAGCGCCGGCCCGAAACGCCGAAATTGCCCGTGCGGCCATTCTGCACGGGGCCGACGCCGTATATATCGGTGCGCCGAAATTCGGGGCACGGGCTGCTGCAGGCAACAGTTTGGACGAATTGACCGAACTGGTAAAATTCGCCCACCTGTACCGGGCCAAGGTCTATGTCACGCTCAACACGATTCTGACCGACGACGAAATCCAAGAGGCCCGCTCAATCATCGAATCGCTCTACCGCATCGGGGCCGACGCCCTGATTGTGCAGGACATGGGCATTTTCGAGCTCGACCTGCCCCCCATCGCCCTGCACGCCTCGACCCAATGCGACAACCGCACGGCCGAAAAGGTGCAGTTTTTGGAGCAGATTGGCTGCGAGCAGGTCGTATTGGCCCGCGAACTCAGCCTCGAAGACATCCGCCAAATCCGCCAAAACACCCGCGTGCGCCTCGAAGCCTTTGTACACGGGGCCCTTTGCGTCAGCTACAGCGGCCAGTGCTATGCCGGGCAAGCCCTGGCCGGGCGCAGTGCCAACCGCGGCGTATGCCCGCAAATCTGCCGCCTCCCGTTTGACGTGCAGGATGCCGAAGGACACAGCCTCGGCCAACAGCACTGGCTGTCGCTCAATGACCTCGACACGCACCACATGCTGTCCGAACTCATCGTAGCCGGCGTCGATTCGTTCACAATGGTAGGA
>JAGCZK010000010.1 GCA_017960065.1 Paludibacteraceae bacterium | reverse complement strand
TTCAAAGTCGCCGGTGTACCAAGGGTCGGCCACTTCTTGTCCGGGCCTTCCGGCATAGTCAAGCAACATGGAGACTTTGTGCGCCTCGTCAGGGCCCACCACATAGGCAAGATTGCGCTTGTTGGCGGCATCCATCACCACAATCCGGTCGTAATGGCGGTAATCGCTGCGGCTAATCTGCCGGGCGGCGTGACCCTCGCAGGCAATGCCGTGCTCGGCGAGTTTGCGGCGGGCGGGCGGATACACCCCGTTGCCGATCTCCTCGGTGCTGGTGGCCGCTGAAGCGATCTCAAAGGAATCGGACCGCCCCGCCTCCTCCACCAGGCGTTTCATCACATACTCGGCCATCGGGCTCCGACAGATGTTGCCGTGGCAGACAAACAGGATTTTGTGCATGGGTTTTCAGAAAAAAGCCGGCACACCGCTACAAGAAGCGGCGTACCGGCTTGAGAATTCAGTTTCCGTTAAAACTCTGTAGGTTGGAAGAATTGTTCGGCCACTTTCTTCTTGCATCCGAAGGTCAGCACAATACCCGTTTGCAGGTTGACTGCACGCGACTTGTACGGAATGCCCTGCTCGTTGTAACAAAGCGGCATGTAATCGCCGACCAGGTAGAAGTTGAACGGTGTGAGACGCAAGTTGAGGCCCAAGCCCATACTGCTCAGTCCGCCTTGGAAGAACGAATAGCTGGCGCTCATGCTGAACCAACGGCAGGGACGCAGGTTGTAGGCGGCGGTCAGTTCTTCGTAGAGGCGTCCGCCCGACAGTTCCGTTTTGGAAATCAGGCCCACCGACATCATGTTGCGCAAGAACGAGTATTCCACCGCCGCATACATCTTGGCCGTCATCATGGAGAAATAGACCGACTGGTCGTAGAGGCGGTCGGCCTCGGGCGTGCCGCCTTCCACTTTATAGGATTGCTTGAACACCTCGGCCAACGAGTCGCCGTAGGTCTTCATTTCGTCTTCGCCGTAGTGGTATTCCAAGCCCTCGAAGGCATAATCGATGTCGCCGGTAGCCAGATGGGCGTTGCGCCAGGCCATAAAGCCCAAGTCCTTAATCGACAGCGAAAGGCTGAGCGAGCTGACCGGCTTGTATTCAAGACCCAAGTCAAAGGCGGCGCCGACACTGGGCTCGTAGTTGCGCAAAATGTCGCTTACATCGGTCGTGGCCATATAAAGCGAATCGACATTGCCGTCGGGCGTGGTTTTTATCTGCAGCGAAGGCATCGACACGCGGGCCCGCCCCTTACCGGCAATCCGCCACTCCTCATCGCTGGCATACAGGTCCAAAGAAGAGAACTTCATCTCGGCATTGGCGGCACCGACCAGAATGTGCATGCGGCCGCCCACCTTCCATTTGTCGTTGATCTTGTGCGAATAACCGCCGTTGATATCAATGTAGGCATTGGCGTTCAGGTAGAGGTTCTTGAAGTTGTAGCGGTTGGTGTTCAGGGTATCGGGGGTACCGTAAAGCACAAACTTGAGCATGTCGCGCGGAATGGCCAGCGACGCATCGGTACGCACCGACATGTTCAGCGAAAAGAAGCCGAAGTCCGAAATCCGCGAGCCGAAGCCCAAAACGGTCACCGAAGTCTCCTCGTGAATCCGCTCGACGCGTTTCAGTTTGGAATAAAGCAGCTCACGGTTGCCGAACTCGGGGTGCAATGCGGTAACCATCTGTTTGTCCTTATTGAGGTACAGCACATCGTTCATCGACAAGGCGTTGTTGCCGGCGCTGACCGAGATGGTCGAAATCGTAGGCAACTCCACAAACGTACCGCAAATCGGCTGCATAGCGGGGTTCATGTATATCTTGTAGGGAAGATAATTCATAAAGTAGAGGGTATTGGGCGCCGCACTCAACATCAGGCAGCTCCAGGCACCCGCCAATATTGCGAAAAGTTTACGAGACAAATTCATTTGCTTATTCTTTATTCTTTAGGATCATATTCGACTCCGCCTTCCAGATAGATGGAGGCGTCCATTTCCAGCCAGTCGTTGTTGGTGGCCATGACCGTCACACGGTTTTCGTTGGAGATGCGGTATTCATAAACCAACCACTTGACATCCGTCATCATCGTCTGCAACTGTTCGAAGTTCAGACGGATATGGATTTTCGTGTTGGGATTTTTCGGGTCCATGGCAACGCCGTTGTTATCGACCGGAGCGGCATCGATGACAAAATCGCGCTCAACATCCGTCAGTATCGGCTGCTTGTTCTCGTCCAGGAAACGGATATGCGCCTTCACACCCACTGGAATATGGTTGGTGTACTCGAGTTTCAGAATGGCGTACGTCGTATCCGCAATCGTCACCTCGCCCAAATCAATCGCTTCGTTGTTGAACTCGGTGGTGTCGCGCTGCGAAATGTAGAAGTTCTTGTCGGGGTCGTTGGGTTCGCCCTCGAACCACAGGCGGAACTTGGCTTTGGTCACCAAATCGATATCGCTGTCGTCGAAGAAATAATGGACATTGTGCGTGTTGGGGTCGATCGACTCGATGTGGTATTTGTAACGGATCCGGTCGGGGTTCAGACGCATGAACAGGTGCGTGGCGCCGAAATCACGGGTATAAGTCTGCTCGGAATACTTGTTGATCTGATCGACGTCGAACGTCAGCAGCTGCTGATAGTTCAGGCCGTCGATATCGGAGCGTACCGGATAGGCCAGCACCAGGGAGGTGGTGTCCGGATTGACCCCGCCGAAGCTGGCCCGGATCGTATCGGTCTGACCTTCGATATACGCCACCATGTAGTCGAGGCAGTAGCGCACCGGAAGGCCGATGCTGTTATTGAAGAACATGGTGATCTCCGGGTCGTAGAACGGCAGGTTGTACTCTTTGCCGTCCATGTCGTTCACATAGTTGAGCGCGAAGATTTTTTCGCCTTCGTACAGGGTTTTCTCGGTACCGACGTTGCCATAGAACACGCGGCCCTCGATTTTGTCGAAATCGATCTCGTTGAGCACCGTGGTTCCAGCTTCAAACGGTGTGTTGGTGACCACCGTCCCCTCGAAATGGAAATGGATGGTCTGACCGCCGTTGAGGTACAGGCGGGCACCGGTAACGTCAATGCGCACCGGGCAGGTGGTGAAATCCACCGCCACCTTGTTGTCGGGGTAACGGACAGGATCGAGCAGGAACTCATCTTTGGGAAACGAAAGGTACACCAGCGAACCGGAAGCATAGTCCAGATTCTGGTTGTACCACAATTCCAACGTGCCGGACGCATACTCCATACTGTCGAGACGCTCGTTCGGGTCGGTGTTGACGTTGGTGAAGTTGAAATCAAAGGTGGAGTTGACCGGCGCCGACGTCACCATGCCGCCTCCGGGGGTTCCGACGGGCACTTCTCTCGAGAACAGGCCGGACGGATAGATACGCAGGTCTTCGACGAGCGAGCGGCCGATATGCGTCGTGTCGTAACGGACGATGTACACATAATCGTCTTCATCGAAAATGAAGCGATAGGTACCCCACTCAGCGGGCAATGCCTCCACCAGTTTGATATGCGAATGTGCAAGCGGCGCCACCAACTTGGTGTTCACCCCCATGCGGGTGTCGATATCAGACATGGTCCAATCATGATCGATACAAGCCGTCAAAACAAGCAACGGCAGGCATTTCAGCACGTTTTTCAGGAAATGCGGATTGATTTTCATAATAATTTGTTTTGCAAACAGCGCCAAAAATAGTCATTTTTTGTGAGATACGATGCAGTTCTTATTAAAAAAAAGTCTAAAAACAGCTGTTCGGAAAATTGACGAGGTACAGACGGCGGGTGGCGCGGGTGAAGGCCGTGTAAAGCCATCGCAAGAGATTATCGTCGGTTTCATCGACAGAAACCCGCCCCATATCGACATACACATGCGCCCATTGTCCGCCCTGCGCCTTGTGGCAAGTGACGGCGTAGGCGGATTTGAGTTGCAGGGCATTGAGCCAAGGGTCGAGGCGCATCTTCTGATAGCGCTCGCGCTTGTTGCGGATGTCGGCATAATCTTCGAGCACCGCCTGATAGAGCCGGTCGGTCATTTGGGCCAGATCGGCCGGGGTTTCGGCCGTCAGCGAATCGAGCAGCACCCGCGCCTCTATTTCGCGGTCGTAGTCGGTCAGGCGCAAGACGGCGTCGGTAAAGCGAAAGCCGTACAACTCGCGGCTGCCGCGCATGCGCAGCACCTGGGCGGTGTCGCCGTTGGCGATAAAGTCGAGGCCGTACTGCGCGCCCACCAGGTAGTTGTTTTTGACCACCATGACCAGGTCGCTGTTCGACAGCATCTCTTCGCGGCCGAGCACGCGGGCGCGAATGCCCTGGGCGTAGTATTGGGCCATTTTGTTGGAACGGGTCAGCACCAGGGTGTCCTCCTCGCCCACTTCGCGGTACGACTGCTCGAGGCTTTCGACAAACTCCGCTCCCGAAAGGCGCTGCACGTCGGGGTGGGTCTGCAGGTGCAGCCGGCCCCTGTTGTCCAACAGGCACCGAAGCCGGGTGGCTTCGGTGAGGATGCCGCTACCGGCGCTTTGGCGCACCACCTGCGTCAGGTCGTATTCGAACACCTCGAAGCCCAAGCGCCGGAACGTGGCGGCATCCAGGGCCGGGCTGTGCTCACACCGGACGGGGGGCAGCTGTGCGCGGTCGCCCAACAGCAGCAGCCGGCAGTCGCCCCGACTGTACACATAGTCGAGCAAATCGAGCAGCAAGTTGCCCGAACCGAACGATTCGGTACCGCCGTCGGCCAGCATCGAGGCCTCATCGACCACAAAAAGCGCGTGCGCATGGCGGTTGAACCCTAACTCGAACTGCCCGTTGTTCTCGGGCGACTTCTGGCGATAAATCGCATGATGAATGGTGTAAGCCTCCGTGCCGGCGTAGGAGGAGAGCACCTTGGCGGCGCGCCCGGTGGGCGCCAGCATCACCACCTCCTGCTTGAGCTTTGCAAGCGCCCGAACCAACGCAGCCACCACCGTGGTCTTGCCCGTACCGGCATAGCCGCGAAGCAGGAACACCGGCGAGTCGCCGCCCGAATAGGCCAGAAACCGGCCGATCTGTTCGGTCAGTCCAATCTGTTCGGAGGTGGGCTCGAAGGGAATCTCCGCACGGATTTGCGAGGCAAGGTAGCTTTCTAACATCGTGCGAAGATAATCAAACCCAAAAAATTGTGCAAATAAATAATTTTTCCTACATTTGCATCGTATTTACAAAATCAAATACCCTTACCGTATGAATAATGCCTACAAAGTAATTTTGGGCGCTTTGGCCTGCTGCCTCGCCTGGATGTGTTATGACAGCATCATGACCCCCATCCGTTTCGGAAGAATTCAAGAAGAACGCGAAGCCGTGATTATCTCGCGCATGAAGGACATTCGTGAAGCCGAGAAGGAATTCCGCAAAATCAAAGGCCACTATACCGATGACTTCGACTCGCTCATCCAATTCGTCACAACCGAAAAGGACATCATCATCCGCAAAGAAGGCGAATTGACCGACAAACAACTGGAAGAAGGCCTGACCGAACGCAAGGCCGTTGCCCTGGGACTGATTCGTCGCGACACCTCGTACGTCAGCATTCAGGAAAAACTCTTCGGCGCCAATTACCCGGTAGATTCTTTGCGTTACATCCCCTTCTCGGATGGCGAACTGTTTGAGATGGAAGTGGGCGAAACCACCGACAAGGGCGGCAACATCATCAAGCTGATGGAGTGCCGTGCCGACTGCAAGGTCTATCTGGGCGACCTGAACAAACAGGAATTGGCCAACTTCATCGAAGAGCAGAACAAACTGGAACGCTACGCCGGCCTTAAATTCGGTGATGTCAACAGCCCGAACAACAATGCAGGCAACTGGGAGTAATTCTCAACCGAATAAGCAATCCATCCGCATTTCCACGGATGGATTGTCTTTTTATGCGCAGGGCGAACGCCGCGACATCGGCTTTGCGCACAAAGACGAGCGTTTTCTGCGCGCCATGTCGTATTGCCTCTGCGCACCCGAACTGGCCGAAGATGCGGCCGACACGCAAATCACGCTTTGCTGCCCCATGGCCACCCCGCTTCCCAACGACCTGTTCGACAACCAGCAAGCCGCCGAGATTTTAGGGATGCAGTATCCCAAAGCCAAAGGCATGGTCTGCCGGACCACCCGCACCGACTACGGCACCACCGTCGCATACGCCGTTCCCGAAGAATTTGACCGTTTCCTGACCGAAAACTACCCGCAAGCCGACATCCGCCATTGCGACGCAGGCCGCATCGGCCAAGTCTTGCTCGAATCCAAGACCGGAAACGCCCCGTACATACGGATTTATACCGAAGGTGACCGCTCCTGCCTGGTCGCCGCCTGTCAGGGCCAGCTGCAACTGTGCAACCGCTACGACACGCCCGAAGCCTCCGACACCCTTTATTTCCTGGCCGAATTTTGCGACCAGCTGCACTGGAGTCAGACCGAAACCCGGATTGCCTGCGACGAAGCCTGCGCTGCACGGCCCCTGATTGCCGAGCGGTTCCGGCATTGTGAAACCTTTAGCTCCACCCTATGCGAATAATCAGCGGAACCTTCAAAGGACGGCGCATCGCCACGCCCAAAAACCTGCACGCACGGCCTACCACCGACTTTGCCAAGGAAGGCCTGTTCAACTTGCTCGACAACCGTTTTGACTACGAAAACGCACAGATTTTGGAGTTGTTTGCCGGAAGCGGCAACATCGGTCTCGAATTTGTGTCGCGCGGAGTGGCCCAGGTAACCGCCCTCGAATGGGATGCGACCAACCTGGCATTCGTAAAAAAAGTGTGCCATGAATTGAAAATCGGGAATTACCGCCTGCTCAACGCCGACGTTTTCGCTTTCATCGCCAAGTCGTCGGGGCCCTACGACCTGATCTTCGCCGACCCGCCATACGCCAATCCGCGGCTGGCCGAAATCCCCGATCTGGTCTATGCCTCCAACCTGCTCAAAGAAAACGGCTGGCTCGTATTGGAGCATGGGCGCGACCGCCGCTTCGACGGACATCCGCATTTTGTGGAAGAACGCCATTACGGCAACGTCCACTTCAGTTTCTTCCAGTAAACACTACCACGAAAAATCGACGTAAACGGGCAAGTGGTCGGAAAAGCCTCCGATGTACCGCTGCCCACTATAGGTGCGATAAGGTTTCACACCGGTCCACTTGGCGTCGTTCTGTAACAGAAAATCGCCCGTAAACACTTTAAAGTCAAGCACTCGCACCGACGCATCGGGTTGTAGCAGACTGCCCGAAACGATGATTTGGTCGAGCATGTTCCAGTCGCCCTGGTATTTCTGACTGCGAACCGGAGCACGCCACGTTGCGGCCAGGTTGTACAGGCCATTGCAGGAGGCGGCACCTGCGGGCACCTCGGCCTGCAAACAGCGGAGCAAGGCCCGGTCGGTGGGGCCGTCGTTGAAATCGCCCATGATCAGGATACACGCCTTCGGGTCGTGTCGGAGCAGGCCATCGACATGCTCGCGCAAAATGGCCATCGCCTGGCAGCGTTTGGCTTCGGCACGGTCGCCGTTGATGCGCGAAGGCAGGTGACATACATACACATACAGCCGCTCGCCTTGGGGCAACACGCCTTGCGCGAACAAAATGTCGCGTCCGTAGCCGCTACCGGCACTGCCGCTGTACTTGACGGTCAGGGTTTGGGCGTCTTCGAGATGGAAAAGCGAGTCTTGGTAAAGCAAGGCCACGTCGATGCCCCGCGGATCGTGCGAGTCGAAATGCGCATAGCAGTAGCCTGCGCTGCGGAGCGGCGAGCGGCACACCAGTTGTTGGAGCACCCGGTCGTTCTCGATTTCGCACAAGCCCACCAAAAACGGGGCCCGACCCTCTCCGACGGCCATCAGGGTCTTGGCGATATGCGCCGCCTTGGTCTGGTAGCGTTTGTGCGTCCATTGGCGCGGCCCGTCGGGCGTAAACTCATCGTCATCGGTCAACGGGTCGTTGTCGGTGTCAAAATAATTTTCGACATTGTACGACACCGCCCGCCGGCACGCCCCGGGACCTCCCGCCATCAGCGGCAGGGGCAGGCAGCACAAAAGCAAAAACAAACACTTAACGCGTAAATTCATAACATCCGATATCTGAAGAGCCGTCCGAAGTCCGGCTGTTACCATCGAGGTCAAAAGGATAGGAAGCGGCCATCGCATGTTTGGCCTTGCCGATTGCCGCCGACGCCGACCCGATATGGAAATCGTATTCGAACGCAGGCGCGTCTTCGTCCCAATCGAGGAACACGAATTTCGGATCTTCGTACACACAGCTGGCGTAATGGCCGTCGATGGCCGAAGCCTTCACTTTCAGCAGGCAGTTGGTGTATTGGTAGTTTAGCGGGGCGGTGCCCAGCGAATCCTTGCTGAGTTCCATCTTCCAAGAACCATAGACGATGCTGTTGGCCACTTGCAGGTTGAGCGGCTTTCCGACCGGATTCCCGGCCGCATCCCAATCGAAATTGGCATGCCGGACAATGGCGCAGTTGCGCCCGCCCCACGAAAATCCGTAATAATTGGCAAAGGTGCAGTAACAGGCCTGACAGTCGCCTCCCGACAAATTGAGCACATAGCCCCCGGCATTGTAAAACAGCGAGTTTTCGAATTGCACGCGCGCGCCCGACACCGTCATCAGATTACCGGACGCATTGCTCAGCTTCGAGTTGCGCAGGCAGAGGGCCAGCTGGTCGGTATTGTCGGCCTCAACCCGAACGCCCCAGGTGGAATTGCGCATGACGAGCCCGTCGAGCAGGTTGCCCACCGAACCGGGTTTGAACCAGATGCCCTGCCATTGTGCCGAGGCCTGGTCGTAATTCAGGGGCGGCACGGTATTCATGTAATCGCTGCGGTCGCCGCGCATCAGCACCGGCGCCTCGCGGGTGCCGGCGCACTGAAGCGTGCCATAGACCACCATCGAGGCCTTCTTCTCAAAATACATCACCACCCCCGGATCCAGCCGCAGGTGCACCCCTTCGGCCACCACCAGCGAGTCTTGCACCAGAATCGGGCGACTGGCATCAAACACCGTGTCGCGAACCAACCGCCAGCCTTGCACCCGCATGACATTGCGTCCAAAGACCTGCAAGGCCACCTGTTGACGCTGTCCGTTGCAATAAAACGCCACGACATCCTCTTCGCGCAAAGGGCGCGTATCGTCGGTCGGGTCGATGTAGGCCTGTACCAAAACCCGCAGGCTGTCGTGGGCTTCGATGCGCAAGTTGCTGACCGAATCGCACGAACGCCCGTCGATATTGAGTCGGAACACCGGATTGCCGTGCGTTATCCGCTGGATAATCATCGGATTACGGTAGGGATTGTAGATTTTAAAGGAACGCGAGGCGGTGCCTTTTGCCGTAAACACCGTGTCGAAACGGAGCGTGTCGGTCGAAAAGGCCAAGGGGCGGTCCGGACCGCTGTAGAGTTTGTCTTCGGCGCACGAAGCCAGCAGCAACAACCATGTTGCCAGGGCCAACAGCGCGAAATATGTGACAAAGCGGTTCATACAATGGGCAAAAATAAGAAAAATTTGTGCGAAAACGACAGTCTCTTTCCAAAATAGCCGTGAAAAAAATTTTTTTTAACTACATTTGTCCAATCAACTAAAAAACACCAACTATGGCAAGCATCAAAGACCTGAAGAAAGACATCCGTTTCCTTTATTCCGATTTGCTCGAAGACTGTTTGTGCTCGGCCTATGCCAACCCTTCGGCCGACCGCAAATTGCTGGACGAAGCCTTTAACCGCATCGTGGTCGGTTGCAACGACCTGCTGGCCCGCGCCAACCACCCCGACGGCAAAGACAAACAAAAAGTGAAAGCCTACTACCGCAGCTTAGGCGACAGCCTGCTGAAGGACGTGCTGGAAATCACCGAACTCATCGACAAAGCCTAACACCCCCCTCCCGTGCAAAAGTTCTACAAGTGGGTTTTGAAGGTGTTGGGATGGCAATCCGAATACCCCGACTTTCCGCTGCTCGACAAGATGATGGTCTGCCTGGCCCCCCATACCTCAAATTGGGATTTTGTGTACGGACGGCTGTCGTACGCCACCTTGGGTATTCGGGTGTCGTTTCTCATCAAAAGCGACTGGCTCATCGGTCCTGTCGGCTGGTGGATGCGCAAAATCGGCGCCATCGGCGTGGACCGTCAAGGCCACCACTCACTGACCGACCAGCTGGCGCAAAAATTTGCCGAGAGCGACCGCCTGCACCTGGCCATCGCCCCCGAAGGCACCCGAAAGCGCAACCCCGACTGGAAGATGGGGTTTTATTACGTCGCCCTCAAGGCGCAAGTGCCCATTTTGCTAGCCGGGCTGGATTATGCCGAAAAACGGGTGAAATTCTTGGGACTGTTCACCCCGACCGGTGATGCCCAGGCCGACATCAAGGCCATCAAACGCCGCTATATCGGAGTCACGGCCCGCCGTCCCGAACTGTTTGACTTAGGAGATACCGATTAATGGAAGCCGCTACCCTGACCATCAGCCTTGTACAGGCCGACATCCTGTGGGAAGACCCCGCAGGCAACCTCGCCCATTTCGACCAGTTGCTCAAAGGTCTGCCGCCTGAGACCAACTGCGTGGTGCTGCCCGAAATGTTTTCGACCGCCTTCAGCGCCAACGCCCGCCAACTGGCCGAGCCGATGGACGGACCGACCATGACCCGGGTACGCCAATGGGTACAACAGTACCAGGCGGCGTTTTTCGGCAGTTTCATCGCCACCGAAGGCGGCGAGTTCTTCAACCGGGGCTTTGCCCTGCTGCCCGACGGGCGTGCGTATTTTTACGACAAGCGCCACCTGTTTATCGGCGGCGAAAAGGCCGCCTTCACTGCCGGCGGCCAACGCCAGCAGTTCGACTACCTGGGCTGGCAAATCAGCTTTGCCATCTGCTACGACCTACGGTTCCCGGTATTCCTTCGCAATAGCAAAGACCACCCCTACGACCTGATGCTGATTATGGCCGAATGGCCGCAAAACCGCCAGTACATTTTGGACCACCTGGCCATTGCGCGCGCCATCGAAAACCAGTCCTACTGGTGCCTTTGCAACCGCATCGGCGACGACGGCAACCTGCTCAGCTACTCGGGAGGCTCGTGCCTCATCGACTTCAAAGGCAAGGTCAAAGCGCGCTGCCAAGACCACACCGAAGAAATCTGCACCTACAGCATCGACAAGTACCCGCTCGAGAGCCACCGCGAAAAGGCGCCGGTCTGGCGCGATGCCGACGATTTCGAATTGAAATGACGCCTTGTCCGGGCACATAAAAAAAAGGAGGCCGCACGGCCTCCTTTTTTAGTATCGGGGGGATATTCCTTACATGTTCATACCGCCGCAGCAGTGGATGACTTGTCCGCTGACATACGACGAGAGGTCGCTGGCCAGGAAGGTGGCCACATTGGCGACATCCTCGGGCGTTCCTCCGCGACGAAGCGGAATGAGGGTTTCCCATTGTTTGCGCACTTCTTCGCTCAAAGCGGCCGTCATGTCGGTAATGATAAAGCCGGGGGCGATGCAGTTGGCACGGATGCCGCGCGAGCCCAGTTCCTTGGCGATGGATTTGGCCAGACCGATCATGCCGGCTTTCGAGGCGGAATAGTTGCACTGACCGGCATTGCCGCTCACGCCCACCACCGACGAGATATTGATAATGGAGCCCCCCTTCTGACGCATCATCACCGGCGAAACGGCGTGGATGAAGTTGAAGGCGGACTTGAGGTTCACGGTCAGAACGGCATCCCATTGCTGCTCGGTCATGCGCAGCATCAGGCCGTCGCGGGTGATACCGGCGTTGTTGACCAGAATGTCGATGCGGCCGAAATCTTTCAGCACTTCGGCGACCACCGTATGGGTTTCATCAAAATTGGCGGCATTCGATGCGTAGGCTTTGGCCTTCACACCCAAGGCAATCAGTTCGTTTTCGGTGTTTTTCGACACCTCATCGACAGCCAAATCGGTAAATGCCACATTTGCTCCTTGAGAAGCGTACTTGAGGGCAATGGCCTTGCCAATGCCTCTCGCTGCACCTGTAATCAGGGCCACTTTTCCTTCCAACAGTTTCATTGATACTGATTTTAAAAATGTATGCAAAGGTACGATTTTTTTGGGGATTGCAAAGCTATGCGGTCACAGAAAGTCCACACCCTTTGCGACAACCAAAACTCTACTGTCGGACTACAGCTCTGACCGCCAGTCCATTTGTCCGATAACGGGCATAAAAAACCGTACGGCTGTCATCAATATAGAGGCTGCCGGCCTTGTCAGGTACTTTATGAAGAGTACTTGACCAATAATCGCCTTCAACACCAACACCCTCACACATCGTCTCTTCTTGGTAACAACCCGTGGCAGGCAAAAAGATAAAATTTCCATTCGAGCCCGTGTACAGACGCCCATGCACACCTCCTTGCGTCGTCCAGACAGACGTGCACTCGGCGACCAACTCCCTAAGCTCATCCACGGTCGGCATTCTCCACGAAATACCCCAAGTTGCTGCCACATCATCCAACGTTTCAAGAGCCATCTTGTTGTCAACAAACCCATCCAACCCATAAGAGCTCATGTTGCAGTATTTTGTCAGTTTTTGATTGATTATTCCATATTGATAGGTACTCCAAGAATATTCCGATTTTGGTAAAGATTCGCCCCATGCAAAGTAATCACCGTAATCTTCGACGGAATTGGCTCCCACATTGCTAATCGCCCAAAGTGTTCCTGACGGCAATCCCAAATCCACATAATCATGACCTCCAATGGTTGCCGCACGCGAAATCACCAACGTCTGGACACGGTTGCCAAGCGATGTTTTGACCGTAACCGTTGCATTGTCTGACACATTTGCTTCATTAGCCGCCACATGGACCTCAACCGAACCGCTGCCATTTTCCCCATTCGTTGAAAAGGTCACCCAGGGTTGGTTCGCAGACACAGTCCAAGAAACTTTTGTATCAACGGACACGCTAAAAGTGCCTCCTTTTGCAGGCATACACTTTGATGTGGCTGAGATTGAAAGATTGTCATCCACAACAGGGCGAACCGACATCCCATAAATGCGGGGATAGGATAATGTACTCAGCAACACAGAACCCTCATTGAGATAAATGGTTCCTCCAGTACCACTGCCATGTGCAGTTTTAGACCAATAAATGCAATATCTCCCTACAGAAGAATTCAATGTTCCGACTATCCGTCCTGCAGCAGGTAAAAACAACGAGTTCCCATTCGGTCCGGAAAACTTCATACCAGCCTCATAGTTTATTTCGGTCCAACCACAAAGACAGGTTTCCAACAACTCTATCAATTCACCATCAGTCGGCATACGCCACAGACTGCCCAAATTGGCCGTAGCGGCATCGTCCTCAGCGTCTAGCATGACTTTGGAATAACCATTCAAACCATCATTCACATCTTCCCCATACTTGGTTATTTCTGTGGAAGACGAGCCATATTTGTATGTACTCCATGAGTATTCGGATTTTGGCTGGATTTCGCCCCAAGCGAAGTAATCGCCAGGATCCTCAGGAGATTGGGCACCAACATTACAAGTTGCCCAAAGTGTACCCGAAGGCAAACCAAGATCCACATATTCGTGACCTCCGATAGTCTGTTTTGTCTCATTTGGTTCTTCAAATGTCCATTTTGTATTTTTTTGCTCCTTTGGTTCTGGTTGTTCCTTACAAGAGCCAAGCAGCATCAAAGCTATCAACAAAAACAAACTTAAATTCTTTTCCATCGGTAGTCCTAAATTTATAGATTCCGCAAATGTAAGGAATATTTATCAATATGAAAACTTTTCCGTAACTTTGCAATATCAAAGCGCTAACACCATGGCAGTCATCAGCATTGAAAACATGTCCTTCTACGCCCATCACGGCTGTTTTGAAGAAGAGCAAATCGTGGGCACGCACTTTCGGGTGGATGTCCGGTTCGAATACGACGCCCGGCAAGCCATCGATACCGACGATGTGCAGCACACCGTCAACTATCTGAGTGTCTATCAAACGATTGCAGAAGAGATGAAGCAACCCTCGCACCTGCTCGAGCGCGTGGCGGACCGCATTCAAAAAGCCATTGCCGGGCGCTTCCCGCAAGCCCGCGACATCCGCGTGCGCCTGTGCAAACTCAACCCGCCGCTCGGCGGACAGGTCGGACAGGTCTGCGTCGAAATTTAATCGGAAATCACCACCACACCTCGACCGAATGCGTCTGGCGGTTGCCGACCCCATCGGTCAGTTCGAGTGCCACTGTGTGCATTTTGCCGCGTTGCACCCGTTTGGCGTCAAAATTGTAGCGGAGCGTGGCATTCTTGGCGTCATAGACAAAGAGGGCCCACTGACCATCGACCGTCCCGCGGTACGAAGCGATACCGGTGCCCGTATCACCGATTTTGTAACGCATTTGCGCCCCTTTGTTCAGCAAACGGATGGTCGGGGCCACCGTGTCGCACAGCACCTTGAAGGTTCCCAACTCGCGCACACGCGTCTGAATCCAGCCGTCGGAACAGCGGCCTCCGACCGACTCCCAACCGCCTTTGCGGCCGCCGCGCGCCACATACAGTTTGGACGTATCGACACTGTCGGCATGCAACCGGATGCGCAAATCGGCATACTGTTGCAACGGCACGTATGCCTGGCCCAAGTGATGGACATCCGACAGACCGAGGCTGTCGGCCATGCGGGCATAGTCGAACTGCAAATCCTCATACAGGGCTTTCGGAGGAATCTGCAAAAACACCTCCCCGTTTTCAAAGCGATTGGTGTCCTGACGGACAAAACAGGTTTGCGACGCCCGCTCGGGCTGCGGTTTCAGGGGCTTGCGCACGCCGCGCACCACAAAACGCAGCTGCGACTGGTTGCCGGCACGGTCGCTAAAAATCATACGGACGGAATAATCGCGCTGCTCATCAATGAGCAGGCTGCCATCGCCACTGACAAAGGGATACAGGGGCAGTTGGTTACCGGGCAGCAGGTACGTCCGCATAAAGACCTCGCCCTTCTGGTACCACATCGGATAATCGATGAGCGAATTGATCATCCGCGTCTGGTCGAACGAAAAGCGGTCGTTAAGGTATTCGAAATGCAAATTGCCATCGACATACACCTGCAGACGGTAAATCCCGTAGATATTGCTTTGCAGCGGCATGTGGTCGTAGGCCTTGACCGCCATGCCGATTTTGCCCCAAGCCTCGATGGTATCCGACTTCAGGCCATACAGTCCGGCCTGCAGCAGGACGACATCGAAATTCTGCGCCGAAGCCTTGCCGCGCACCAACCCCTGCGACTGCAAAGGGAGCAGGCGGAAACGGCGTGGACGCGGGGCCATGTTGTCGGCGATCGGAAAGAAGATTTGCGGGTCGATAGGGTCCTGGGTGCGCGTATCACGGATTTCGAAATGCAGATGCGGCCCGCCAGACGAACCCGAATTGCCGCTATAAGCCAATTGCTGGCCACGTTTTACCGGAATGGCGTCAGGTTCGAGAAACAGATCGATGGCAAAACTCTCGCGCCGGTACTGCTCTTTTTTGGCGATGGAGTCGATAAACGGCAGAAAACGGTCGAGGTGCGCATAGACCGACGTATATCCGTTGGGATGCGCGACATACAGGCAGTTGCCATAGCCCGACGGCGAGATGTTGATGCGCGACACATAGCCGTCGTCAATCGACGATACCGGTTGGCCGATGGCCTGCTGTGTCTTGAGGTCGAGCCCCGAGTGGAAATGGTTGGCCCGCAGCTCGCCGAAATTGGCGCTCAAGTCCATGGCGATGGGCATGGGGGCGACAAACGAGGGGTCTTGTGCCGCACGCACGCTTGCGAACACACCCAGTAACACCAACAACAAACTCTTTCTCATGGCAATTCTTCAAACTCCACGTCTTCGGCCTTGTCCTTGTCAAATTTCTTTTGCACAAAGTCGCGGGCCATACGGTCGGGCTTCTGCTCTGCCTGCTGACGGGCCGAGGGTTTGCGCGAAAGCAGGCCCCGAATGGATACCAACCCCGCAAAAATCACGAACAGCAAAAATAAAAACGCCATCAGCAGAATGCTGCCAAAAAGACTTAAGATTCCCATGTTCACTTATGTTGGACCTGGTCTGTTTCAAGCTTTTTCGCCGCTGATTCGGTGCGGTTGCTCCGCCACACATAAACCAGCAGGCCGATTCCTAACAGAATAAACGGAATACTGAGCAACTGCCCCATATTCAGTACCATGCCGGCTTCAAAATCAGACTGGTCGTTTTTAATAAACTCTATCAAGAATCGTGCCACAAACAACCAGGTGAAACCAACCCCTGTCAGCAACCCCTGTTTTTTGGCAGCGTCGGTACGCCAGTACATCCACATCAACAGGGCAAACAGGCTCAGATAGGCCAGCGACTCATAGATCTGGGTCGGGTGACAGGCGGGGACCAATTCGACCGGCACGCTCGGAAAATCGCGCACAAATTTGAACGCCCACGGAAGCGAGGTCTCGCAACCGTAGATTTCGGAGTTCATCAGGTTGCCGATACGGATCATCGAGGCCACTACCGAGCAAATCACAAACGAACGGTCGGCCAACCACAAGAAGGGCTTTTTGCACATGTACTTGGCCATGAGCCACACGGTCAGCAAAATGGCGATGGTACCGCCATGACTGGCCAAGCCGCCCTTCCACACCTGGAAAATCTCGAGCAGGTGGTCTTTGTAATACGCCCAATCATAGAAGAAGACGTGTCCCAGACGCGAACCGACCACCACGGCAATCACCATGTAGATAAAATACTTGTCGGCCCAGTCATCGGGGCACTTGTCGTGCTTGAATATACGGGCCAGAATGGTCACGGCGATCAGAAAACCCGTGGCATAAATCAAGCCGTACCAACGAACCGAAACCGGGCCTATCGAAAAGGCCACCGGATCGGGATTCCAAACAATTGCCAATAAATCCATCATAACTTATGCGTCTTTACCACAACAATTCTTGTATTTTTTGCCACTGCCACAGGGACAGGGATCATTACGTCCCACGGTCTTCTCCACACGCACCGGCTGGTGTTTTTGCTGACGGTCGCGGGTGTCCTGGCTGCCGGCCCGCATGATGTCGGTCTTTTGGGCCTGCATGCGGCTGTAATCGGTGCGGCGCTGCTCCGCCTCGCGCACCTGGTCGGCATCGCGGCTCGGAATTTGGGCACGCATCAGAATTGTGGAAACCTTGTAGTTGATTTCCGAAATCATCTTTTGGAACAGGTTGAACGACTCGAGTTTGTAAATCAACAGCGGGTCTTTGTGCTCGTAGCTGGCGTTTTGCACCGAATCGCGCAAGTCGTCCAAGGCACGCAGGTGCTCTTTCCAGGCATCGTCGATGGTATGCAGCAGCACCATTTTCTGGAAGGTCTTGATGACCGACTTGGCATTCGACTCGTAGGCTTCCTTGAGGTTGACCGGGATATGGTAAACCACCTTGCCGTCGGTAAACGGAAAGACGATGTTGACGTAGCGGTCGCCCTGCTCTTCATATACCTTTTTAATGAAAGGATAGGCCAGTTCGGTCGTTTTTTCCATCTTGCGTTCGAACGAACGGATGATTTCGGTGTGAATCTCCTCGACCAGCTGCTGGGCGGAATGTTTGCGGAACACATCGTCGGTGAGGAAACTGATGTCGGTGGCGTACCAACGCAAAAGCTCCAGGCGCAGGCCGTCGGCATCCCCGTCGTAGCGTTCGACCAGTTCGGCCACTCCATCGTAAAGCATGTTGACAATGTCCACGCCGATACGCTCGCCCATCAGGGCGTGACGGCGGCGCGTGTAAATCACCTTACGCTGCGAGTTCATCACGTCGTCGTATTCCAACAGGCGCTTACGGATGCCGAAGTTATTCTCTTCAACGCGACGCTGGGCATTTTCGATGGACTTGGTAATCTGTTTGTGCGTGAGCTGTTCGTCGTCGGCCATACCCAAACGGTCCATCACCTTGATCATGCGTTCGGAGCCGAACAGACGCATCAGGTTGTCTTCGAACGACACATAGAAGACCGTAGAACCCGGGTCGCCCTGACGTCCCGAACGGCCGCGCAACTGACGGTCGATACGACGGCTCTCGTGACGTTCGGTACCGATAATGGCCAAACCTCCGGCCTCTTTGGCCTCGGGGGTCAGCTTGATGTCGGTACCACGACCGGCCATGTTGGTGGCGATGGTCACCGTTCCCGGACGACCGGCCTGCGCCACAATTTCGGCCTCTTTCTGGTGCAATTTGGCATTCAGCACATTGTGCGTGATCTTGCGCATGGTCAGCATACGGCTCAACAGTTCGGAGGTATCGACCGAAGTGGTACCCACCAAGACGGGGCGGCCCGCTTCGACCAGCGACACGATTTCGTCGATCACGGCGTTGTATTTGGCGCGTTTGGTTTTATAGACGCGGTCGTTCATATCGACACGGGCAATCGGGCGGTTGGTGGGAATCACCACCACATCGAGTTTGTAGATATTCCAGAACTCGCCGGCTTCGGTTTCGGCCGTACCGGTCATACCGGCCAGCTTGTGGTACATACGGAAGTAGTTTTGCAGGGTAATGGTGGCAAAGGTCTGCGTAGCCGCTTCGACTTTGACACGTTCCTTGGCTTCGATAGCCTGATGCAAACCGTCGGAATAACGGCGGCCCTCCATGATACGGCCGGTCTGTTCATCGACGATATAGACCTTGTTGTCCATCACCACATACTGGTCGTCGCGCTCAAACAGCGTGTAGGCGCGCAACAATTGGTTGACCGTATGGACACGCTCGGACTTGACGGCGTAATTCTGCATCAGCTCGTCCTTTTTGGCGACACGCTCCTCATCGGTCAGCGAAGAATCGGGGCGCTCGAGCTCCGAAAGCTGGGCGGCGATGTCGGGCAGTACAAAGAATTGGGAGTCGCCTTCTTCCGACGAAATCACTTCCAAGCCCTTGTCGGTCATTTCGATGCTGTTGCTCTGCTCGTCAATCACAAAATACAGTTCGTCGGTGATTTCGTGCATGCGCTGGTTGTTCTGCTCCATATAAACCGCTTCGGTCTTGAGCATGGCGGCTTTCACGCCTTGTTCGCTCAAGAACTTGATCAGAGCCTTGTTTTTGGGCAGACCTTTGTAGGCGCGGTAAAGCAATACCGTACCGGCCTGGTATTCCTTGTCTTCGGGATTGCCCGACGCCATCATGCGTTTGGCTTCGGCCAGAATTTTGGTCACGAGGTTTTTCTGGAGTTCCACCACCCGTTCCACGCGCGAGCGGTATTCTTCGAACATCTGGTCGCCCCCTTTGGGCACCGGACCCGATATGATCAACGGCGTACGGGCGTCGTCGATCAAGACGGAATCGACCTCATCGACAATGGCGTAGTGGTGCGTGCGTTGCACCAAATCCGACGGAGCGCCCGACATGTTGTCGCGCAGGTAGTCGAAACCGAACTCGTTGTTGGTACCGAAGGTGATATCCGAATTGTAGGCCCGACGGCGTTCGGCCGAATTGGGCTGGTATTTGTCGATGCAGTCCACGCTCAGGCCGTGGAACATGTACAGCGGGCCCATCCACTCCGAGTCGCGCTTCGACAGGTAGTCGTTGACCGTCACCACATGCACGCCGCGTCCGGCCAGGGCGTTGAGGAACACCGGCAGCGTCGCCACCAGGGTCTTGCCTTCGCCCGTCGCCATTTCGGCAATCTTGCCTTTGTGCAGTACCACACCGCCAATGAGCTGTACGTCGTAGTGTACCATGTCCCATTTGACGGTATTGCCGCCGGCCTTCCACGAATTGGCATACACGGCCTGGTCGCCCTCGATGGTGACAAAGTCGGATTTCACCGCCAGCTCGCGGTCAAAATCGGTGGCGGTCACCACCAGTTTTTCGTTTTCCTTAAAACGGCGGGCGGTATCCTTCACCAAGGCGAACACCTCGGGCAAATGGCGGTCCAACGCCTCCTCCAACAACTCGAGGATTTCCCTTTCGAGTTTGTCCACCTCTTCGTAGAGGCGGTCGCGCTTGGACAGCTCCGTTTGTTCAATCAGGCCTTTCAGCTCGTCGATGCGCGCAGTTTGAGACGCAATGCCGGACAAAATGTCCTGGCGGATTTCCTGCACCCGGCTGCGCAACTGGTCGTGGCTCATCGCCTGCACCGTAGGTTCAAAGTGTTTGATTTGGTCGATATAAGGCTGAACCTCCTTCATATCGCGGCTCGACTTCGTGCCGAACAACTTGGAAAGTAAACTGTTGATATCCATTAGTCTGTTAATTTATTTGCTTTAAGAACAACGCAGGCGGCGGCCAATGCGCAAAATGGTTTTCGGGGTGATGCCGTTGAGGCGGCAAAGTTTGCTCACCGTCGTATGGCGCTTTTTGGCAATTCCCGAAAGGGTGTCCCCTTTGCGAACCGTATAGAAGGCCATGCTGGCGATTTCTTTCTTGTACTTGAAGGTGGACGCCGTAATCAGGCAAACCGAATCTTTGAGCGTACCCGTTTCAAAGTCAATCAGACTCTGCGGGTCGATGGCATTGCCCACATAGCGCAACTCGAAATGCAGGTGCGGGCCCGTACTGCGGCCAGTATTGCCGCCCAAAGCGATCACCTGGCCTGCCCGAACCGTGCTGTCGGCAGGCACCAGCAATTTGGAGCAGTGTCCGTAGATGGTTTCCAAACCGTTGTTGTGGCGGATGAGAATGTAATTGCCATAGCCGTAGCCGGCCTTGGAGATACGCACCACCCCATCGAAGGCGGCACGGATACTGTCGCCGATCTGAAGCTTGACATCGGTGCCGTAATGGAAACGGTAGCGGCGGAATCCGAATTTGGATGTGACATAGCCCGGACAGGGATGACAATAGCCGCTCAAATCGACCGACACCGAGTCGGTCATGTTCATCAGATTGACATCGTAGGGATTGACCACAAAATGATCCCAACTGCTGTTGTAGCGGCCTTCGGGCAAAGAGTCGCAGAACAGGGGCATCCGCCATGCGCCTTGGGCCAGCACCGAGTCGATTTCGGAAATGGCCTGGGCGGCAGCTTCGTCCATCGGATACAGGTCGTCGCTGCTTTCGTAGGGGGTGTCGGGTTCGGAGTCATCTCCTTCGGACTCGAGTTCTTGCGCGGCCAGCGGGGCGAAAAACATCGCCAAAGCCAGCAGGCTCAAGTATTTCAAACGTTTCTTCATGATATATTAAAGTTCATCGTTGGCATAAACAAAGGCCTTCAGCGGATGTTCGTAATCGAACAGCTCGTCGGGGCGGAAGAAGCGGGCCACCTCGACCGCGGCGTTTTCGACCGAATCGGAGGTATGGACAATGTTTTCCTGGGTACTGAGGCTCAGGTCGCCGCGAATCGTCCCCACTGCCGCCGAGCGGCCGTTGGTGGCGCCCGTCATGTCGCGGACAATGCGGACCGCCTCGAGCCCCTGCCAACAACAGAGCACGACCGGCGTCGCCTGCATCGATTCTTTGATTTGTCCGAAGAAGGGACGGTTGGCCAGGTGGGCGTAATGTTCGTTGAGAACTTCGTCCGAAAGGCAGGCCAGTTTCAGCCCGACCAGCTGCAAGCCTTTGCGTTCGAAACGGCTGATTACCTCGCCGATCAGGCCACGGGCCACCGCAGAGGGTTTCAAAATCACCAATGTTCTTTCCATATTCACCGATAGACGGCGTTCAGCGTCCGTCTTATAAAGCCACAAAGGTAATCAATTATACCTTATTATGCAACTATAGGGCCGAACATTTGTATTTTTTAGCAAAAAGCTTAGGAAATGGCGCTCCAATTCACCACGTCTTTGGTTTTGCGACGCAGGTTTTCGAGCAATACCGCATGCTTCGGGTCGGCCAGCAGCGGGTCTTCGTCCAGCAGGCGGCTGACATCGTTGCGCGCCACCTGCAGCAGGGGGCCGTCGGTCGAAAGGCTGGCAACCTGCAAGTCGAACGGCAGTCCGCTTTGTGCGGTGCCGCCCAGATCGCCCGGCCCGCGGAGTTTCAGGTCGGCCTCGGCGATTTCGAAGCCGTTGTTGGTTTCGGTCATGATTGCCAGGCGTCTGCGGGTATCCTTGCCCAACTCGTAACGCGACACCAACAGGCAGTACGACTGGTCGGCCCCGCGCCCGACACGGCCCCGCAACTGATGCAGCTGCGATAGCCCGAAACGCTCGGCGTTTTCGATGACCATTACCGAGGCGTTGGGGACATTGACCCCCACTTCGATGACGGTGGTCGCCACTAAAATCTGTGCGTTTCCAGACACAAACTCCTGCATGGCGGCGTCTTTTTCGGCAGGTTTCATCTTGCCGTGCACCATGCTCACCCGGTATTCCGGAAAGACCTCGCAGGTATGGGCATAGCCCTCCATCAGGTTTTTCATGTCGGATTTTTCGGATTCCTCAATCAGCGGATAGACCACATAAATCTGGCGTCCCTGCCGAATCTGGCCGCGCATGAACTCCTCGAGCTGGGCATGGCGGTTGTCGAACAGGTGATAGGTTTGGATGGGTTTGCGGCCGGGGGGCAGTTCGTCGATCACCGACACGTCCAAATCGCCGTAAACCGTCATCGCCAGCGTCCGCGGAATCGGGGTGGCCGTCATGACCAGAATATGGGGAGGTGTCGTGTTTTTCAGCCACATACGCGAACGTTGGGCCACACCGAAGCGGTGCTGTTCGTCGATTACCGCCAAGCCCAGGTTCGCAAAACGGACCTCGTCTTCGAGAATGGCGTGCGTGCCCACCAGCACCTGCAGACTGCCATCGCGCAAGGCGGCATGCAGCGGCCCGCGGTCTTTCTTTTTCGTAGAGCCGGTCAGCAGGGCGACCTGGATTCCCAGCGGCGCCAGCAGCCGGGACACCGTCTCGAAATGCTGGGTGGCCAGGATTTCGGTCGGTGCCAGCAGACAGGCCTGACACCCGTTGTCGAGGGCCAGGAGCATCGACATCACCGCCACCACGGTCTTACCGCTGCCCACATCGCCCTGCAACAGGCGGTTCATCTGCCGGCCGGTCAGCACATCGGCCCGAATCTCGCGCAAGACGCGCTTCTGGGCTTCGGTCAGCTGAAAGGGCAGGCATTCGCGGTAAAAGCGGTTGAACAGTTCGCCCACGTTCGTAAAGACAAAGCCCTTGTACTTATTGCGGTGCAAGACGCTTTGGCGCAAAATGCTCAGCTGGATATAGAAAAGTTCTTCGTATTTGAGCCGCTGGCGGGCGGCTTCCAGTTCCTGAGCGGTACGCGGAAAATGGATGCAAATCAAGGCCTGGCGCAAGCCCATCAGCCGGTGTGCGGCCACCAGGTCGGCGGGCAGGGTTTCGGGCAACTGGGCGTCCATCAGCCGCAAGGCATCGTAGATATGCTTCTGCAAAGCCTTGCTGGTCAAGAACTTGTTCTTCATCTTCTCGGTCGTGTGGTACAGCGGCATGAACCCCGTCTGGCGGGTCGGGTCGGGCGTTTCGATATCCGGATGGACAAAACTGTAGGTGCCGTTGAAACGGTTGGGCTTGCCAAAAACCACATATTCGACCCCCGGACGGTAGCCGTCGAGCACATACTGCAAGCCTTTGAAAAAGACCAAATCGATGGTATCCGCCCCATCGGTAAAATGGGCGACAAGGCGCTTGGCCCGGCCTTCGCCCACCATCTGAAAGCCGGTAATCCGGCCCTTTACCTGGATATAGGCCGTTGCGGTGTCGATTTCGGCAATTTTGTAAAAACGGCTGCGATCGACATACCGGTAGGGAAAGAAGTGTATCAGGTCGTCAAGCGTATGCAAATCGAGTTCTTTGGCGAGAAGTTCGGCCCGTTTCGGCCCCATCCCCGGCAAATACTTCAGCTCCGCTTTAGTAAGGTCCATACAAGAGCAGCGTTTCGGCGATACGGTAATCGGTAGGCGTCGTGATTTTGATGTTTTCGGGATTTCCGTCGGTCAGCGTCACGGGAGAGCCCATGGCCTCAAACACCGACGCATCGTCGGTAAACGAAGGGCGGAATTCCTGTTCGTAGGCCTTTTTCAGCAATTGGGAATAAAATACCTGAGGAGTTTGTACCATCCGGTAAGAGCGCCGGTCAACCGACAACGAGCGCTGGTCATCGACCCGGCGCAACGAGTTGGTCAGTTTCAGCACCGGTATGGCGCTGCCGGTACGGGCGGCCGTTTCGAAAGCGGACATGATGGTTTCGCGCGAAGCGAACGGGCGCACCCCGTCGTGCACCGCCACCAGCACATTGTCGGGCACCAGTTTCAGCGCGTTGCGCACCGACTCGAAGCGCTCGGCCCCGCCGGTAACCACCTGATGCGGAATTTCAAAATGATGCTGGCTGCAAAGCTTTTTCCACAAATCGTGAAAATCTGCCGGCAACACCAATAACAACTCGCCCCAAGGTTCGAACAGCTCGAGGGTATGCATTAAAATGGGCTTTCCGCCTATCGGCAGAAACTGCTTCGGAAACTCGGCGCCCATACGGGTGCCCAGACCTCCGGCCACCACCACAATGTAATTCTCTTTCATAGTACATCGCAAAAGTAAAAAAAATTTAAATTATCCGCAAACAGATAAGAATAAAAAATTTGACGTATCTTTGTAAGCCTATGAGAATTCTCCGTTCATCTATCCTCAGCCTTGTGGCGATGGCCATCGGGGCCGCCGCCTGCGCGCAAACCGACGTTTGGGACCTTCAGCGCTGTCTCGACCATGCCCGGCAAGAAAACCTGAGCATGCGGCAAGCCATGCTCAACATCGAAAGCGCAAACGAAGACGTCCGGCTTGCGAAGAGCGCCTTCGCCCCTTCGGTTTCGGCCAGCTCTTCGCAAGCGGTCAGCTACAGTCCGCTTTTTGACAACGGCCAGTTCGCCTACAGCGCCAACTACAACATCGGCGCCAGCATGACCCTCTACGACGGGGGCAAACTGATCTACTCCAAAAAGCTGGCGGCTCTCACCGCCGAAATCCGCGAAGCGGGGCTGCTTTCGTCGCGCAAAGAGTTGGAAATGAACATTCTGACAGCTTATTTGCAGGTGTTGTACGCCCACGAAGCGTTGCTTACCGCCCAGGAGAACATGGTCTTGGCCGACGCCGACCTGGACCGGGCCAAAATCCTGCGCCAAGCCGGAAAAATCACCGTCAGCGAACTGGCACAGGTCGAATCGCAGTGGAGCCAGGACAACTACAACCTGACGGCTGGCCGCAACGCCCTGCGCACCGCCGTCATGAACCTCAAACACCTGCTCGAGTTGGAAATCGACACCCCCTTTGACATCGCCTACCCCGAAATCAGCGACCTGGAGGTGATGGAGTCCCTGCCCGAAATGATGGCCGTTTATGAACGGGCCCTGCAATCGATGCCCCAGATCAAAGAAGCCCAACAGAACCTGGAGTCGTCGGAGTTGAACACCAAAATCGCCCGGTCGGGCTGGTATCCGTCGCTCAGCCTGAGCGCCAGCATCGGCGGCAACTACAACACGCTCCGCCTGCCCGACGAATCGCTGGGCAGCCAGTTTGTCGGCAGCCTGGGCCCGTCGCTCAGCTTGGGCATCAACATTCCGATTTACGACCGCCGGCAGACCCGGACCTCGGTCAACAAGGCGAAAATCAACCGGCAGCAAAGCCAGCTCAACTACGAGCAGGCGGTCAAAACCGTCGCCACTTACGTCGAGTCGCTGTACATCGACGCCGAATCGGCCCAAGCCAACTACCAGGCCGCCAAGAAGAAGCAGGAAGCCGCAGAAGAGAGCTACCGCTACACCTCGGAGCAGTACAAGGCCGGCATGCGCAACACCGTCGAGCTGCTCAATGCGCGCCAAAGCCTCATCGGCGCCCAAGAGACACTGACGCGCAGCCGCTACCAGGCCGTCATCAGCCTGCAGCTGCTCAATATTATACAAGATTACCCGGTACACATCGGGGCCAACCAATAACAGCACGTTTATGAACAAAACGATTACCGTTTGGATTACCGCAGCCGTGATTTGCTGCGGATGTTCGCGAAAAGCCGAAACCACCCCCGTTTTCGAAACCTCCGTGGTCGAGCGGGGCGACATTGTCAACAGCATCACCTCGACCGGCACGGTCGAACCGGTCAACAGTGTGGATGTCGGTACGCAGGTTTCGGGCATCATCGAAAAAATTTACGTCGATTTCAACAGTGAGGTCAAGGCCGGGCAAGTCATCGCCGAATTGGACCGCACCACCTTGGAAGCCGACCTGAAATCGTGCTCGGCCAACCTGGCGTCGAGCAAGGCCGAACTGGTCTATCAGGAAGCCAACTACAAGCGTATCAAGAGTTTGTACGAGAGCGGCGTGATGGCCGACACCGACATGGAACAGGCCCAGTACGCCTACGACAAGGCCAAAGCCGCCATGAACAAGGCGGAGGCCGACTACTCGCGCGTCAAGAAGAACCTCAGCTACGCCACCATCTACTCGCCCATCAGCGGCATTGTGCTCTACCGCGCCGTCGAAGAGGGCCAGACCGTGGCGTCGAGCTTCAACACGCCGACGCTGTTTACCATCGCCCAGGATTTGAAGAAGATGCGGGTGATCGCCAACGTGGACGAAGCGGATATCGGCAATGTCAAGGAAGGCCAGAAGGCCACCTTTACGGTGGACGCCTACCCCGACGACCAGTTCGACGGCACAGTGTCGCAGGTGCGCCTGCAAGCCACCACCACCTCGAACGTGGTCACCTACGAGGTCATTATCACCGCTCCCAACGAGGATCTGAAACTCAAACCCGGGCTGACCGCCAACATCACCATCATCACCGAGGCGGTGTACGATGTGCTGACCGTGCCCAACCAGGCCCTGACCTTCAAGCCCGAGCTGCCCGAGCCGCCCGCCGATGCGCCGGCTAAGGCGCCGGCTCTCCCGCGCGACGGCCAACGCGTCTTTGTCAAAAACGCCGGCGACCTTCGGCCGGTGCCGGTCGAAACCGGCATGACGAACGGATTCCGGACCGAAATCCGTTCGGGCATCGGCGAAGGCGACACCGTGGTCACCGCCCAAAACGCCGACTTCGATCCGATGACAGCCATCAAGAAACAAGGCAGCCCGTTTATGCCGCAACGTCCGGGAGGCAAACGCCGTTAATCCAACCGCCATGGCCAAGACAATCATCGAAGTCCGACACCTGACCCGCAACTTCAAAGTAGGCGACGAAACCGTGCACGCGCTGCGCGGGGTCAATTTCAGCATCAGCGAAGGCGAGTTCGTCACCATCATGGGTACGAGCGGCTCCGGCAAATCGACGCTGCTCAACCTGCTCGGCTGCCTCGACACGCCCACCGACGGCGAGTACATCCTCGACGGGAATCCCGTCAGGCAAATGAACAAGAACCAGCGTGCCGAACTGCGCAACAGCAAGATCGGATTCATCTTCCAGTCGTACAACCTGCTGCCCCGCACCTCTGCCTTGGAGAACGTAGAGCTTCCTCTCGTCTATAACCGTGACGTGAGCATCAAAGAACGTCACGAGAGAGCACGTCATGCCTTGGAACTCGTCGGTCT